>JAISRV010000299.1 GCA_031273445.1 Candidatus Adiutrix sp.
CCTCCATTTTGGCCATTATACCGTATTAAAGACCGCTTTGAAAGGGCCGCTTTCAGCCCTGGCGAAAGAAAGGGAATGAGACCGTCATAAATTCGACAGGATTCGCCTGGAGTGTGGCGACGGTCACGAATTCTTGCTATAATATCGAAACGGCGATTTTAATAAAGAAGTGAATGGAATGGATAAGATGAACGCGGAATTGCTTGAACTCCTGCGAGGACTGATAAAGAATTGGGAAAACGAGGCAGTACATCAAGAACAAGGGCTTTGACGATGACTATTACAAGCAGATGATGCTTGAATACCTGACCCAATGCGGAAGCGGCAAAAAAAGGGACTTCATGAGGCTGCTATTGAGTAAAATGCCTGATGTATTGAGTAAAAAGCAAAAGGAACATAAGGTTCAATATCTGTTGAAGTCCTTGAAAAACAAAGGCCTGATCCAAATGGATTCGGACAACCCGCGCACGGCTTCGTGGGTATTGAGCAAAAAGGATTGAGTAAAATTGAGTAATCGCTTCGTTTACTCAAAAAGAAATTTTAAAAATGGCCAATGATTATATGGAACTCCAAGGGAAGGCTTTGGAGCCTTTGGGCGGGCTATGACCGACTCTCTTAAAAAATACGCCGCCGCCCTTCTCTGCGGCGGGCGGAGCCGCCGCATGGGCCGCGATAAGGCCCTGGCCCTGCGCGACCGCCAGGGCCGGCCCCTTTTGGCCGCCCTGGCCGAAGAGCTGGCCGGGCGTTTCGGCGAAGTCGTTCTGATCGCCGACCGGCGCTCCAAACTGGAGGCGCTGCCGGAGCTGGCCCGCTTTACGGCCCTGGAAGACCTCCATCCCGGAGCCGGGCCGGCCGGGGCCATTGACACGGCCTTACAGGGCCGGCCAGGGCAAACCATTTTCGTCATGGCCTGCGATATGCCGGTCATCAACTGGGCGGTCATCGAAAAAACGCGGCTTTGCCTGGAAAACCGCCGGGCCGACGTGGCCATGCCCCGCCGGGGCGACGTCCGGGAGCCGCTGTGCGCCTTTTACGGGCCGGAGGCCGGGCCGGCCTTTCAAGCCGCCCTGGCCGCCGGCCGCCGGGCGGTTCTGGATTGCTGCGACGGCCTGAAGGTCGTTCATCCCGATCTCAGCCAGGAAGACCTGGCCTCTGGCTTCGGCCTGAATCTCAACACCCCGGCCGACCTGCGGGCGGCGGGCCTGCCGCCCGCCGCCGGCGGGACGAACCCCGGCGAAGATTAGTTTCCTGCGCGCCCGGAAGGAACTGACCGCACAGGCGGCTATTTAAGGCGGCGCGCCAAAAACTCCGACATATGCTCGACCTTCAGGCGGCGGCCGCGTTTTTCCTCGCCCCCGCGCAACTGCATGACGCAGCCGGGGCACTCCGTCAAAAGGGTCGAGGCCCCGGAGTCTTCCAAACGGCTCAGCTTCTTGTCCAAAAGGCGGCTGGATATTTCCGGAAACTTCACTGAATACGTGCCGCCGAAGCCGCAGCAGACGTCCTCCTCGTCGGTGGGGAGGTATTGCCCGGCCGCGCGCATGAGCGCCCGGGGCTCTTCGACCACCCCCAGCCCCCGGCAGACATGACAGGAGGCGTGGTAGCAGACCTTTTCGCCGGAATTATTCAAATCCTCGTCCTTCAGCTCGGCGACGTTGCGCATAAAGGAGCTGAAATCAATGATCCGGCCGGCGAACCGCCGGACCTCCGCCTTCAATTCCGGCCGGCCGGCCAGAATTTCCTCATAATTGTGCTTCATATGGGCGGCGCAGGAGGCGCAGAGGGTGACGACATAGTCGAAGCCCTCGCGGGCGAAAGCCTGAACGTTCTGGGCCGCCGCCGCTTCGGCGGCCCGGCGCTCGCCCATCATGCGCACCGGCAGGCCGCAGCAGGTCTGTTCCATGGGGAAGTCGGCGGCTATGTTTTTGGCGGCGAAAACTTTGACCGCCGCCCGGAGCTGCTCGGGATAGACGAAATCCTGGGCGCAGCCGGCGAACAGCCCTATTTTGATCCGGCCCGAAGCGACGGAAGTTTTTAAAGCGGCCCACTCGTCGCGGAAGGGCACGGCGGCGATGGCCGGCAGGGCCCGGAAACCCTGGCCGGCGGCGAAAATCTCCGGCAGGTGGCGCACGAAAGGCGTGCCGACGGTGACCGGCTGCTGGGCCCATTTGCCGAAACGCAAAAGAGTGTGGAAAAGCTTACGGTTGGAGAGAACCCGGGCCAGGAGGGACGAGGCGATGGGCGCGCCCTCCTCCTCGTTCAAGCGGGCCCTTATTTCATGAATGATGGCCGGCAGTTTTATTCCCGCGGCGCAGACGTTTTTGCAGGCTTCGCAGTTTATGCAGTTCTGCACCAAATTTCTGGCCTTGTCGTGGCCGTGATAAAAATAAGTCAGGATCAGACCGATGGCCCCGATGTAAATATGGCCCATCTTATGGCCGCCGACCAGGCGGTAGACCGGGCAGACGTTGGCGCAGGCCCCGCAGCGGACGCAGCGCAAAGCCTCGCCGCAGAGCCGGTCTTTGGCCAGTTCGGTGCGGCCGTTGTCCAGAAAGATGACGTGCATGATCTTTTTCTGATCTGGGTTGACCGTGCATTCGCCGGCCCCGGTGATCCAGGAGACGTAGCTGGTGATGACCTGGCCGGTGGCGTTGCGGGGCAGCACCCGGATGATGCGCAGGGCTTCGCCGAGACTGGGAACCAGCTTGTCGAGCCCGCAGACGGCCACATGCGCCCGGGGCAGGGTGGCGACCAGGCGGCCGTTGCCTTCGTTGCTGCAGATGCCTATGGTCCCGGTGTCGGCGATGGCGAAGTTGGCCCCGGAAATGCCCATGTCGGCTTCGGCGAATTTGGCCCGCAATTCCCGCCGAGCCACTTTGACCAGTTTGGAAATGTCGTTGGTCTGCCTTTCGTCGGTCACCTGGCTGAAGAGATCGGCCACCTGGTCGCGGGACAGGTGGATGGCCGGCAAGACCATGTGGCTGGGACCTTCGTGCCGGAGCTGAATGATCCATTCGCCCAGGTCGGTTTCCGCCACCTCACAGCCCTCGGCCTCCAGGGCGTGGTTGATCAGAATTTCCTCGGCGGTCATGGACTTGGCTTTGACGATGGTTTTGACCTTGTTTTCACGGGCGATGCGGCGGACCAGCTCATTGGCCTCGGCCGCCGTCCGGGCCCGGTGAACGATCACCCCGCGTTTGGAAGCCTCGGCTTTGAACTGTTCATACAGTTCGTCCATGCGGCCGATGGCCGCCTCTTTGGCCTCGGCTATTTCCGCGATCAGCCCTTTTTCGTCGACATCGGCGAAAATGGCGGCCCGGTTGGCCCGGTAGGCCACGGCGAAACGATCCAGTGTGTCCCGCAGGAACTGGTCGGCCAGGGCCTCCTGAAGCTCCGAATGATAGGTTTTCATGTTGGCGGCCGTTTGCATGCTATTCCTCCATCAAAGCGACGTGCAGTTCCAGCGGACCGTGGACGCCGAGAGTCAGAACCCGCTCAATGTCGGAAGTGCGGCTGCAGCCGGAAATGAAAGCCGTATACATGACGCCGGACTTCATCAGCTCGTTCAGAAAATTTTCCGCCCGCGCCGAATCAGGCGCGATCTTCGACTTGGCCAGGGCCATGACGTGAATCTCGCAGATCATGGTGGCCAGGCGGGTGTCCTCCCGCTGACAGGCCAGAACGGAGGTGGCGGTGTCGGCCAGGGCCAGGTCGGCCTCGGTGAAGCCGACGTCTATGCCGGCCAGATGTCGGCGCAGACCGTCGCGAATGACGCTGAAGCCTTTAGCCCCGCCCTTTTGCGTCAGTTTCAGAAAATCCGGCTCGGACAGTTCCGGGGCGGCCATAATTTTGACCGGAACGCCCGGCGCGGCCGGAACGTCCGGCGCGGCCGAAGAAGCCAGAAGCGGCCGGAAAGGTTCCTTTTTCTCGCAAACCTCGACGGCGTAATCCATGGCTTCCGTCAAGCCCTTGACTTCCGTCAGAAAGATGCTGACCGGCGCGGCTTTGGCCTTAAACAGAGCCACGGCGGCCTGATCGATTTTATTCATGTTCCCTCCTCTTCCTGACGGCGCTTCCGGACTCAGAAGCTTGAGTAGCCGGAATAAATAAGAATATAGGTTATGATGCCGACCACTAGGCCGTAAAGGACAAAGGGGACGAAGGTTTTCTTGAAGATGTCGCCTTCGTGGTTGACCAGGCCGACCACGGTGGAGACGGCCACGATGTTGTGGATGCAGATCATGTTGCCCATGGCCCCGCCGGCGCTCTGGGAGGCGATGATGACCAGGCGGGAGAGGCCGAGCTGACCGGCGATATCCCACTGAAACATGCCGAAGAGCATATCGGAGAGGGTGTTGGAGCCGGTGATGAAGGCCCCCAGGCCGCCGACGTAAGAGGCGAACAGAGGCCAGACGGAACCAAAGACGTCGGCCATGGTGCTGGCCATGGCCAGGGGCATGGAGGGCAGGGCCAGGGCGCCGTCCGCCAGGCCCGGGTTGAGGTCGGAACCCTGGAAGATCTTGACCAGGGCCACCGAGGCCATCAGAGAGACGGCGGGGGCCTTCATATTGACGATGGCCTCTTTCCAGGCCTTGGCGGCTTTGTCGCCGGGCATCTTATGCAGGATTATGGTCAGGAGGGCGACCAGGATGAAAGGGACGACGCCGGGCAGGTAGAGCAGGGCCAGGTCTTCCTTGACATTGGAAAAGCCCAGAATCTCCCTGAAGCGCAATACGCCGTGGGCGTGCAGCCAGTCCTTGAGGCCCAGGCTGTCGAGGCGGGTGAGAACCAGAAGGCCGCCGATGAGGATGTAGGGCAGCCAGGCCATGAACTGGCTCATGGAGGCCCGGTATTCCGTTTTCCCGGCGAAGGCGATATTGCCTGTCCAGCCGGGGTTCCATTTCCTGTAGTCGCCGAAGGTCCAGACGTCTTTGGGGACGCAGAAGCCTTTTTTGGCGCCGACGATGACGAGGCCCAGGCCGATCAGGCCGCCCACCAGAGAGGGCAGCTCCGGGCCGATGGCCCAGGCCAGGGAGATGTAGGGAACGACGAAGGCCGCGGCGGTGAAGAGGCTGAACCTCCAGATGGCCAGGCCTTCCGACCATTTGCGGTTGGGGCCGAAAAAGCGGGTGACGAAACCCATCATGAAGACGGGCAGGATAAAGGCCATGACTCCATGCATCAAGGTGGCGGTTTCGCCGACGGCTTTGAAGAAGTAATCGACCGAGCCGATCTGGCCGGCGGTCGCGGCCGCTTCGACCACGGTTTTGATGGAGGCGCCGAAACCGACCAGAATCGGGGTGCCCACCGCGCCGAAAGTGACCGGGAAGGAGTTGAAGATCAGGCAGAGAACGGCCGCGGCCATGGGCGGATAACCCAGGGAGAGCAACAGCGGCGCGGCCAGGGCGGCGGGAGTGCCGAAGCCGGCGGCCCCCTCGATGAAGGCGGCGAACATGTAGCCGATGATCAGACCCTGAACGCGCATGTCGCGGCTGATGCCCTGCATGCCGCACTGGATGGTCTCCATGCCGCCGGAGTATTGCAGGGTATGCAGAATAAGCAGGGCGCCGAAGACGATGATCAGAACGCCGACGGCGCTGACGACGCCCTGAAGGCTGAGGGCCGCGATGTAGGGCAGCGGCAGACCCCAGACGGCGGCGGCGGCGGCGGCGCAGGACAGCCAGGCCAGGGGCATGGCCTTCATGGCCCCCATGCGCAGGCCGACCATCAGGATCAGGGCGACAAGAATCGGGAGCAGGGCGACAAAGGCGAGAGCGGTAGTGGACACATGATTTCCTTACTTTAGAAAGTTAAAATAACCCTGGCCGACATTGCCGGGCGCCGGGAGGCGGCTGTGAGCCTATTTTTTATAATGAAAACCGCGGACAAGACGTTCAGCTCGGCGGTCTGACCGACAGGCGGGGAAAGAAGCTTGGCTGATCGTTCAGGCTTGACCGCGCCGGCGCCGAATCGCTTCCGAAGCCGCGAATTATTGAATCTTAAAGATTTGTTAAGAGTTCGTTTATAGCCAGAGAGCAGATGAGGGGGAAGAGCAAGTATAAGGCCAAAATATTCGCCTTGGCCGACGGCAAGTATTTAAGCGCGATAGGCCTGGCTTCTTTCTTGAAAAATGCGGCCCTGGCGCGGCTCAAATTACGGGCAGTATAGCCCGGGGCCGCCCTCCTGTCAAGCGTGGTCCAGGGCTTCGCCCTGAACCCAGAGGATGCTCCGCATCCTACCCGCCGCGGCAGGTTAGGCCTTCGTCTCTTTCAAGCCGGGGCAGACAGCGCCCCGGGCGGGCAAGGAACCGCCCGCCGACCAGGCGACTACGGATCGGATGCGGAGCATCCGGGGTCCAGGGCGAAGCCCTGGGATAACTTTAACCCTAATGACCTACGAAATATGTTATAATGACTTCAGTCGCGCTTTACGCGGCTGAAACGACTCGGGAGATGATTTATTATGACGACGCGCCGACATGAAATCGTGAAGATGTTTCGTTTTTTGCTGATCATGGCGATTGCGGCGACGGTCGGCGGCTGTTCCCGGGGCTGGCCCCCTCGCCGCGACCATGACCCGAACCATTACTACAAATACAATTATTACGACTATTACAGAGAGGCCGGCCGTTATTACCGTCACGGCCGGCCCGCCGCTGAATTTGACCGGCCGCACCGGCCGGTTCCGCCAAGCCCGCCGGCCGTGACGAAGCCGCCGCGCCTAGAGGAAAACAAGTGGACGACGCCTTTCCGGCCGGGCTATAATCACGGCCAAGCCGCTCCCGCCGCCCGGCCCGGCCAGACGTGGAACCGGCCCGACAATAAGCTGACCAAGCCCCGGCCGGAAGTCAGACCAGTTAAGCCGCCGGAGGTCAGACCAGCCAAACCGCCGGAGGTCAGACCAGCCAAACCGCCGGAGGTCAGACCAGCCAAACCGCCGCAGGTCAGACCGGCCAAACCGCCCGCGGTCACTCCGTCCAACACGCCGGAGGCCAC
>JAISRV010000298.1 GCA_031273445.1 Candidatus Adiutrix sp.
ATGTCCGGGTTGGCGTCGGCGCTGGAATAGCCGGTGAAATAGAGCCCGTCCGGCGTGTTGACCGGAGCGGTGAACCACTCGTCCCCCATGCCCGAGATGCGGATGCCGAAGTTCTCGCCATTGCGGGTCATGGCCGTGACCACGCTGCCTTGCGTGAGGGTGCGGGCGGCGTCCATAACGCTTTTGGCGGCGGCCATCATGATGTTGAGGAAGAACTGATCGGTGTCGGCCAGAAAGCGCATGACCTGGCGGCGATGATCCTCCGGAACGTCAGCCGCCACCAGCAGCGGGGCTATCTCCTTGAGGAAATTCAGAGAACCGGCAATGTTGCGTTGATGGAACTCATCGCCCATGGCAATGGCCTTGCTGACCAGAACATTGATATTCAACCCGCCTTCAATACCGCTGAGCACCTTTGACAAGACCGGCCCGAGAACGTCGCGCATCCAGCGCAGACGTTCGATGACGGCCTCATTATAGGCCCCGAAGCGCAGCACCGCTCCGATGCCTTCGTTCATGGTACAGTAGGCGAAGTTGCCGTCGGTTTTGTTGAGAACAACCAGAAGCGGCATATTGGCCGAAGTGATGCCCCCCATGGGGCCGACCGCATTCACGCTGTGGCAGGGAAGGAACTCGACGCCGCCGGTTTCCAGAAGATTCCGGGCCTCGTCCTCATCGCCGGCCCAGCCTTCGAACAGCGCGGCTCCCACGCAGGAACCCTGCATCGGACTGGTCATGTTCTCCCAGCGAATGGGCGGCCCGGCGTGGAGCAGGACCTTTTTTTCAGCCAGGGCGGGAATCAGTTCGCGGGCGGGCTTGACGTCCAGCAGAAAGGGCGAGGATGTCAGAATTTTGTCGATGACCCCCTGATTGGCCGGATCAATGGAACCGTTGTCATGGCGGCTCAAAAAGTTGAGCATGCCTTGCAGTTCGACATCACCGCCGGCTACGGGCCGCCAATCCAGTTGGGCATACGGGATGCCCAGATCCTCAAAGGGCCTGGTGAAGCCGCGCACCCCGGCGTTGACCACCACCGGACCGTCGGCGAACAGCCGCCGGACAGATTCGGGTACAGGGGGGAGTGTGGAGGCTTTGGGGCCGCCGGGAGCGCCGATCTCCTTGGCCGGGAACGAAAGCTGCAGGCCAAGGGCCCTGATGGCGGCGGCGACCATGGCGGCGTTGCTGGGAGCCACATAGACCCCGGCCTCTTCCAGAATGCGGACCTGTTCTGAACGCGGCTGCGGATCGTTTTCCGTGCCGCAGACGCAAGCCATGAAGTGTAACGACCTCCCGTCCCGCCCGGCAATCTGTCCGGCTTCACGAATGGCCGGAACCAGTGCCCCGGCCATATCGGCATGCGCGCCGTAGCCCTCCACAAAATCCAGAAGGATCAGACCCGTCCGCGCGTCCTCGGCCGCGTTGAGGATGTGCCGGATGCGGGTCTGCGGATCAATCATCGGGTGCGGCTTGCCCCGGGTATAGGCGTCATCGCCCAAGTCGATGATCTCATGGCCGTCGTGGCGGAACATGAAGCCTTCTTCATGATGGGCCGCCCCGTTGTCGGTCAGGCCCAGGGCGCGGGTCAGCAGAGCGGCGGCCTCGCCTGCCAGAGTCCCTCCGGCATACAGGCCGCGAATGGTTCGGCCGGCCATGTCCGGCGGGCTTGGGGGCAGCGCCGGCCGATAGGCGCGGCCCGAGGGATCTTCGCCGTTTGCCAGGGCCACGGCCAGTTCCGCGGCCTCTTCCAGCGTGTCGGCCAGGAACAGCCCCTCTTCGTGAGCGGCCGGGCGCTCGCCGATGAAGACGGCCACGCAGGGTTTTTCAATAGCCCGCAAGAGGCTCATGATTTCTTCCCGCACCGAAAAAGCCAGTGGTTTGGTCACCACCACCAGACAATCCGTGTCGGGATCGTCGGCCAGGACGGCCAGGGCGGTCTTCATGGTCGAGGCGTTGATCTCGCCGCTTATGTCGCGGCCGCCGGTGCCGATGGCCTGGGAAACGCCCGCGCCCCGGCGGGCGATCTGGGTCGAAATTTCCTGAATGCCCGTGCCGGACGCGCCAACAAGACCGATCCGGCCTCGGGGGATGACATTGGTAAAGGCAAAAGGCACACCCCGGATGAGCGCGGTGCCGCAATCCGGCCCCATAACCAGAAGACCCTTGTCGGCGGCCTTCTTCTTCAGACGTTTTTCAACCTCCAGAGGGACGTTGTCGCTGAAGATGAAGACATGCCGCCCCTCTTCCAGTATCTGATCGGCCTCGCTTTCCACATAGGCGCCGGGAATGGACAACAGCACGATGTTGCTGTCGGGTCGCGCTGACCATGCCTGTGACCAGTCCCGGACCGGTTTGCCGTCCGCCCGGCCCTGTCCTTCGCCGCCTTCGCCCTGTCGCCGCAGAAATTCGTCAACTGCTGCCAGGAGGCCTTCAACGCGGTTTTCGCTGTCGAGATCCATGATCATGGCAATGTCGTTGGCTCCGGCTCCGGCCAGTTCCGGCGTCCCCAGCCCGCCGGCCGCCAGAATGTCTTTATTGGCCGGGGTACCCATCATGATGGAGACCTTGGCCACGCCGTCCATGGTGGCGATCATATTGGTCAGAAGCATCAGGGTGATGGAATCCTGATAGCTGTTTTTCCGAATGATTGTATGCAGCATGGGAACCTCCCCCTAGCGGCGAACGGCAAAAGGATCGCCAAGTTCGTACGTGTTTTGAAAAATGTCGTCACCGGCAAGATAGTCGTAAATCTCCCGGACGATGGGAATGCCGCTTTCGCGGTATTTCTTTTCCACCTGCGCCGAACGCTCGCCGGGGTAGAGAACCCGGGTATGGTCGACGGCCGGTCTGGATTCGTGCAGTTCCTGGACCATCAGGCTGATATTGCGGGTGAAAACCCTGGGGTCGCCGAAAGAAGCGGGGTTGATGACTATGTGCAACTGCCCCAGTTCCCGGCCCTGATCGAGATGAGCGTACATTGAAGTGACGTGCGGCCCGAAGGGCTGGCCCACAAGCGTTCCGGAGAGGATGTCCACCATCATCATCAGGCCGTAACCCTTGGCCCCGGCCACGGCGCACAGGCCGCTCAGGGCGAACGGGTCGGTGGTGGGGCGGCCGTCCTTATCCACGGCCCAGTCGTCGGGTATTTTCCTTTTGCGGGCTCTGGCGTCCAGGACCTTGCCCCAGGCCTGAACCGTGGTGGCCATGTCGAAAACAATGGGCGATCCGCCATCCACCGGGCAGGCGAATCCGATGGGGTTGGTGCCGAAAAACGGTTGCGCCCCGCCATACGGCACCACCATCGGGTCGCTCTGACACATCGACAGACCAATCAGCCCCTCGGCGGCCGCCTGACGCAGGTAATAGCTCAAGGTGCCGCAATGGCCCATGCGCTTCATGCCAACCACAGCCAGACCTTTTTCCCGGGCCATTTTAATGGCCTGACGCATGCCGAGGTTGGCCACCACAAAGCCCACGGCGTTGTCGCCGTCCACCACGGCCGAACAGGGGCCGGTTTCCTCAATTTTGAAGTCCGGATGGGTATTGCTGCCTCCCTTGAAGATGCGTTCGGCGTAGTATTCCACCCTGACGCTGCCGTGGGAGTGCACTCCCAGCGAATCGGCGTAGGCCAGGTGATCGGCAACCTGCAGGGCCTGCTCCTGAGGGAGCCCGGCCTGTTCAAGCTTTCTCCGGATGAGATCGACGATCTGATCTTTTGTCAGCAGTATAATTTCCTGATCCGATTGTGTTTCCTGAGACAGGATATTGGCAGTGGCGTTCATAGCTCTTACTCCTTGAGGCTTTCGTCGCGGTTGCAGTCTTTGGAGTACAGGTACCGGAAGCATTCGCTCCGGCCGATGCCGTAGGCGGCCTGGAGAGTATAGGCGGCCATGAAGATATAGTCGCCTTTTCCGACGGTCAGCCACTCGTTGTCGAGATTATAGATCCCTTCACCTTCAAGAATAAGGGCTCCATGTTCCTGCACATGCGTTTCGATATAGCCGTGGGAGGCGCCCCGTTCGAAGCTCAGAATGTGGAAATTCATGTCAAAGCCCAGATCGTCGGTAGGGAGAAGATCCCATATCTGGACGTCCTTCATGCCTTCATAGTCATAGGACTTGATTTCTCCGGCGTTTCCGGCGAAGGCGCGGGGCTGATGTCCGGCCAAGGGCTGATAGAGCCGCTTGTACAGAAAAAGCTCACTGTTTCCGCCGGCCCGGTTTTCCAGATACAGTTTTTTGTCCGGCGGCAGATAGAGATAGCCGTCCCGCTCCAGAGCATAGTCCCGGCTGCCGTCACCCGCGCGAATCCGGCCGTCCAGAACGTAGACGAAGGTTTCCACCCCGTCGCCGCCGAAACCGAGATCGTTTTTGCCTTCCGGCAGCATGGTGACCACATAGTCCACGAAACTGGCCCCCAGTTTGCGGCTGGCCAGAATAGTCATTTCGCAGTTGTCGAAGCCGGGCACGCGGTTTTTCACCAGCCCGGCGGGGGGAATAAGCGCATAGTTGTTTTTTTTGATAACCGCCCGTGAGGCCAGAGGCGCGCCGGGATAACCGGTCTGTCCATTTTTGTAACCCATGATGTACTCCTTATTGAAATTCCGCCGACGTCAGGCGGGGGTGGAAACCGGCACGGCCGCCCGGCGGCGATTGAGAAGGAGAAAGAAAACCGTGCAGACGACTAAAAGGAACACGGAGAGATAGAACCCGCCGATTTTGGAATGAAAGTGGTCGGAAATAAGCCCGGTCACCAGAGGCGCAACCACCGAAGCGCACATGCCGCAGAAGTTGAAGGTGGTCAGATGCGTGGCCAGGCGGCGGCGGGGCGAGTTTTCAGTCACGAGGGAGACGAGCATCGGATCCACAGCCAGCTTGCCGGTCAGGCCGTACAGCAGAAGACCCAGCAGCAGCAAACCGGAGGAGGGGGAATACACGACCAGTAGTAACATCAGGGCCGCACAGAATTCCAGAGAGACGATGAAGAGCAGGCGGCGGGAGCGAAAGCTGTCCGCCAGACGGCTGAAGAACAGGGCGCCGGGAATGGAGGCGAAGGCGACCAGGGCTGAGGACATGCCAATGGCCATTCCCGTAAAGCCGCGTTCTGTCTCCAGAAAGTTCGGCAACCAGGTCACCAGCATGTAATAGCCGTAGCAGGTGGCGAAGTACAGCAGGTAGTAGCTGATGGAGAGCGGGGAGAACAGTTCGGTTTTCGACGAAAGGTCTTCCGGCTCTTCGCCGCCTGACTGGGCGTCCTTTTCTTTCCTGTTGACCTGTTGGGGTTTGATGACCACGACGAAGCAGATCATGGCTGCCAGGATAATGCCGCTGATAATGTAGAGCATGGTGTTCCAGGGCAGTCCCAGGCTTTTGACCAGCCAACTGGAGCCGATGAGGCCTATGGCCATGCCCACGGCCGAGCCGCTGTTGATGATGGCGTTGGAGAAGTTCCGTTTTTCCTGGGGGACGGTCCGGCCGGAAAGCGAGTAGGCCGATCCGTAGTAGGCGCCTGTGCCGAGACCGGCGCAGAGACTCCCGAGATAAATCATGCCCAGACTGTTGGCCGAGCCTATGAGAATCGCCGCCAGGGCGAAAAGCGTGAACCCCGGTACCAGGACGGCCTTGATGCCGAAGCGGTCCACCAGGAATCCCGAAGGAATCTGCATGCCGGTGTAGGAGAAGAAATAAATACTGGCGATAGCCCCCATGCCGGCATCGCTGGTGATGCCTATGGATGCCTGCATTTCTCCATAGATGGGAGTCAGGATGGTCCGGTAAATCCAGATCGAAACCCAGCCGAAGCAGAGCAGGCCAACGATTTTGTGCCAGTAGCTCCCGAAAGAGTTGGTTTGCGTTTGATTGATCATGGCGATTCCTTTTTTTTGACTATTAATTCGATTTTAATTGAGAATTGGAATAAGCCAGGTCGTAGAGAATGGCTTCCAGGGCATCGACCCCGGCCACCAAATCCTCTATTCTGGTTTCCTCGGCCGGGTTGTGGCTGATGCCCTTGATGCTGGGCACGAAGAACATGGCCGTCGGGTAATGCCGTGCCAGGATTTGGGAGTCATGTCCCGCGCCGCTGTGCATCACGTGGGTTTTCAGGCCTCGTTCGCGGCAGACGCGGGTGATCCGCTCAATCAGTTCACGGTTCATGGGAACGGGCGGCTCATTCATCCAGCAGTCGATTTCGGCGGTCAGGCCCAGATCGGCCGCGCATTGACCAATGGCGCTTTCAATGGTTCGGGCGAAAGCGTCAAGGGCTTTTTGATCGGTGTGGCGGCAGTCCACCGTGAAAATAACCCGCCCCGGGACAACATTGACAATGTTGGGCAGAACTTCCACCTTGCCGAAGGTCAGCACCAGGGGATCGCCCTGTTTCCCGGCCTCGTCCAGAAGAGTGACCATACAGCGGGCCGCGCCTTCCATGGCGTCATGCCGCATGGACATGGGGGTGGTTCCGGCATGATTGGCTTCGCCCGTCAGAGTGGCGGTATACCGTTTCTGTCCGGCAATATCCGTCACCACGCCGATTTGCTGGTTCAGGTTTTCCAGAACTCCGCCCTGTTCGATATGGGCTTCGACGAAGGCCTTGATGTCTTTCCGGGGCGCGGGCCGCACGGCTTCAAAGTCAAAGCCGGCCTGCTCCATGGCCTCGGAGAACAAATGGCCTTCGGCATCTCTGGCCTGACGCAAAGCCTCCCTGTCGGCCAGGCCGACCAGGCTCTTGCTGCCCCAGAAAGCATAGGGGAAGCGGCTGCCTTCCTCCTCGGCGAAGGAAACCACCTCCATCGATCTTTTGGGCCGGCCATGTTTCGCAAGGAGACGTCCGACCGCCAGCCAACCGGCCAGGATGCCGTACTGCCCGTCGAGAGTGCCGCCGTTTCTGACCGTATCCACGTGAGAACCGGTCAGAACGGTTTCTTCGGGCTTTTCCCGGCCTTCGATCCGGCCGAAAAGATTGCCGACCTGGTCGAAATTGGCGGTCAGGCCGATCTCCTCAAACATGGCGCACAGACAGTCCTGGGCTTCCCGCCAGGACGGCGAGTACAACAGACGGGTCAGTCCCCCTCCTTCGGCCGCGCCGATGGCGCTGAGCCGAAGCAAACAATCTCTCATGTCCCTGATTTTCTGATTCATGCTTTTGCTCCTTGTTGCCACTGGGGCGGTACTTCGATAAAAGTAAAAAACTGATTCTTTGATCTTCCTTATTTTGGATACTACCTGCGGGGAAACAAGAAATCATCGGCCAGATTGACGAAAATACACTCCTTCTTTGTTCACAATGCACAAAAAGTGACGCGACACAAAAGACGGGAGGATAGCGATGAAGCTGAGCGAATTGCTGGAGGCGGTTCCGGAAGCCGGATTGACGGTGATGAATCAGAAAGCCGATCTGGACCGGCCTGTGGACGGGCTGGACACCTCGGAAACGCCGGATATTGCCAAGTATATCAAACCAAACACCCTGCTGCTGACCACGGCCATGCTGTACCGGGACAACCAGAAGGCTCTGGCCAGATTGATCAAGGCGCTGCACCACGCTCAGGCGGCCGGTCTGGCCGTCAAGTTGGGCCGTTTCGTGGCCCATATCTCCCCCGGCGTCATGAAAAAGGCGGACGAACTTGGTTTTCCGATCCTCAGGGTTCCCATGGACACGACTCTGGGCATCGTGTCCCATATGCTCCAGTCCAGACTGATGAGGCTGGAAACCAAGCAGTTTCACTACGCCCTCGACATCCAGAAGAAAATCTCCCAGGCCCTGTTCCGCAATTCCTCGCTGGAAGAACTGCTCCGGTACTTCGCCCGGCTTCTGAACCGGCATGTGCTCTATTACGACTATTTCTTCAATCTCGCCGCCTTCGGAACAGCGCCCTACGGGCATAAAGTGATTCTCAGCGAAAAGCGTACCCTGGAAATAGGTGATTTGCTGTTGGAGGCATACAAGCTGAAGTCCTTTACCGGCATCGAGGAACTTCTGCTGCAAGGATCGTTCGGGGAAATACACTGCATGGTTTCACCGGTTGTGGCCGGCAATCAATACCCTTTTTTTCTGGTCATTCTGCACGAGGGGCCGATGGTGGAACCCTTTTCCTCTCTGGTCACCGAACTGGCCGGCAACGTCTTTTCCTTTTCCACCCACAACCAGAGGCTCCTTTGGGAAAACGAGTGGCGGGCCCAGGAAGAGTTGTTCTTTCGTCTGACAGGGGACAGCCGCGCACCGGGCCTGACGAACATTCACCTCATGGCTCCCTGGATGAAGGCCGCCCCCCTGTTCTCCTCATTGGACGGCAACGTCTACCAGGTGGTGGCCGTGGGGTTCAATGCCCATGGTCTTTCCGGGGAAATGGCCGGCCGGGACCACTTTGAGCTGATCTATCGCTGGCTGAAAAAGAAACTTTCCCCGATCGGAGAAAACTGCCGGATATTGCCGTTAGTTTCTCAGGGGCGATTCCTGCTGCTGTGGAAGGAAAAGCTGGACAATCTGCCGCCTCAGTTGGAAACGCTGTCCGAGGGCCTTTGGAAAATAGTGCCTCTGGATATGCGCTTCGGCCTGGGCAACCAGGCCCACAGTCTGGGATCCTTGCAGCATTCTTATCTGGAGGCGATCAGCGCTCTGGAAAAAGCCCTGGACCACGGGACCGACCGGGGAGCCGGACGGCTCGTTCACTTCTATTATTCCGAAGGAGCCGAAGAACTGTTCCAGTTTGTCCCCCGGGAGCATATCAGACATTTCTGTCTGCACATTCTGGGCGAACTGGCCTACCCGGAAAACGAACACAACCTGTACTTCCGTAAAACCCTGGAGGCCTATCTGAACTGCCAGGGCGACATCACCCGGACCTCGAAAAAAATTTACGTACACCGCAACACCGTGACCTATCGTATGGAGAAAATTCAGCATCTTTTGGGAAAACCCCTGGAGGATCCTGATTACTCCCTGATGGTCCGTCTGGCCATTCTTCTGTCCGGACAACAAGGTCATGCCTCCCCCGGTTCCGCCGGGGCACGTTAGAAACTTTCTATGTAATTGTTTGAACTCACTGGTGTCCCAAGTTTTAGCAAAAAAAATTATATAATTTGTTGTAATCATTTATGAAACACGAGAATTTCGACATGATCGACTTCAACTTTTTTCAAACTGTATGGCAGACTCCG
>JAISRV010000030.1 GCA_031273445.1 Candidatus Adiutrix sp.
AAAAGCACTGGCCGCCTTAATGGGGCTGACGCTGATGACGGCCTCGGGGGCCGCGGCCGAACCGCATAGGAGGGACTATCAGGCCACGCCTTTCTGGGTGGCCGAGCCTTACATACCGCAGGTTCTGCTGATTCTTTCCAAAGATTATAAAATGTTCTATCAGGCTTATGCCGGCCTGATCGTGGATATAGACGGCGACGGGCGCATCGACACCGGGTTTAACCCGGCGGCGGAATATATCGGTTATTTCGATTCGAGATCCTGCTATGCCTATAAAGCCGGCCATGAAGGCAAGGAGACCTATAACAACCGCTGGTTCGCGGCTGACCCCGCCGGCTATTTTCTGCGGGTCGGGCCGACCGTCGACGACGAGGCGACCCCGACCAGACCGGCGGGACTCAAAGGTTATATTCCCTCGCCCCGTTCGGTCGCCGGCATCTGCGACGGCAGGACTTTCAGCGGCAACTGGCTCAATTTCATGACCTCCAGCCGCATGGACGTCATCAGAAAAATCCTTTACGGCGGGGATCGGGTGGTCGATTCCGAAAAAGAAACATATCTGGAAGCGTCTTTCGTCCCCCCCGACGCGGCCGTTTGGGGCACCGACATCATGGCGGACGACATATGGAACAATACGCCTTACAACGCCTATTACGACATCAGAAAATACGCTCCTTTCAGTAAACCCGCGAACGGCCGGGCGCATTATTTCGCCCGAGTGCGCGACACCGCCGAGGGGGCCCTTTTCCCGGCTCTGCGCATGGCCGAAAATGTTCAGATCGGCACCACCGAACGCCGCTACTGGGATTGGGTCATGCAGGACCGGCCGGTGCCCAACGACAACTATATCCACTCTTATGTGGACAAATACAAAAGCTACAGGGTAAAAGTCAAGGTCTGCGACAGCTCCGGCAACCTGGAGAACGAGGCCTACGGCTGCCGGCGCTACCCCGGCGGCGCCTACAAACCCGTCGGCCTCCTGCAGAAATACGGCGAGAACGACAAAATGTATTTCGGCCTCATGACCGGCGGCTTTTCAGAGACGATGCGCACCAAGGGCGGCGTCATGCGCAATCATATCGACAGCCTCGAGACGTCGATCGACTCTTCGACCGGCCAACTTCTGCCCCATGGCCTGCCCTGGAGCATCTCACAGCTCAGAATCTCCGGCCGCAACCTCAAGACCTACGACCCGACCGCCTCCTGCGCTTACAATGGCTGCTTATATGCCGACTACAACTCCTGGGGCAACCCCTTGGGCGAAATGCTCTATGAGGGCGTGCGCTATTTATCCGGCAGAACGGCCCCGACGTCGGCTTTTTCCTCCGGCGAGACCGGAGACCGCTCCGAAACCTTCTTCGGGGCCGCCCGGGCCAACGGCAAGAGCCCCATCAACAACCTGCTTGACCGCAATTCCCTGAAATCCTGGTCCAGCCGGCCCGCTCTGCTCGCCGGCAACTGCCCAAAGCCGGTCATTCTCCTTATAAGCGACATCGACAGCAGCTACGACGGCGACGACATCCCCAACAACAACGACCTCAATAAGGCCGAGCTTATGCCGGGCATAGCCGCGGCCGGCCAGGCCAATCTGCCGCAGCAGTTTTCCATGAACAAATATCTGGAGGAAATAACCAGAAATGAAGGCTACGGCGGCGGCAAATACGCCATCGCCAAGAAGCGCGCCGATGACTGTTCCGCCAAAACCATGAAAAGTCTGAGCGAAGTCAAAGGCATCTGCCCCCAGGGCCCCTCTTACGAAGGCACCTACAGTCTGGCGGCGGCGGCCTATTATGCCCACACCCACAATTTCAACCCCGGCGGCGGCGCGAAAACAGCCATAGACGTTTACGCCGTGACCATGAGCGCGGCTTTTCCGGAGTTGACTTTCAATATGCCCGACGGCCTAGGGAAGCCCGACCCTTCCAGAAAAATCTCCATTCTGCCGGTAAACATCACCAGCCTGAACAATCACACCCCTTACTTTGTTCAGAATACGGAGCGCATTCTTAGCTATATCAACTATTTCCTTTACGACTGGCAGCTGGATAAAAACGGTCTGCCTTTCAGCATCACCATCCGGGTCAACTTTTCCGACCGCAGCATGGCCGACGACTGGGAAATGGACGTGGTTCAGGAATACAAAGTCAATCTGCTGACCACCGCCGCCACGGCCGGACGTTCCGTCTGCTCCATCGCCAGGGAGGGCGCGAACTGCGGCGTCAATATAGCCAATATCATCAGCGGGGAGTTCAGAAGCAACCCCGCCGACTATTATTATTTCAAGAACCCGGACACGGCCGACAAAAAAAGCGATTTCATCGAAATAAAGCCCAGGGAAGTGGCCGGCCTCAGCGTGGAGTCAAGGTTTATCCTCAACGGTTCGGGCGGCCCCCTGGGCATAGGCTACACCATCCTGGGCAGCAAACATGACGGCACCTATATTGAAAACAGCCTGGAAAAAGGCCGGGAAATATGGGCGACCCCCGCCTCGCCCTACAACACTCCGCCGACCTGCCCCTGGACCGGGGCGAGCGGCAACGGCTGCGGTTCGCCCCATAAAAACACCCGTCAGATCCGCACCTTTAAATTCGCGGAAAACACGAATATTAAAAATCTGCCCAACCCCATGTGGCTGGCCGCCAAGTACGGCGGGTTCAAAGATCAGGATCACAACGGCATTCCCAATGCCGATTCGGAATGGAAACGGGGCGGCGGCGGCCCGGGCAAAGACGACCCGCTCAACTATTTCCAGGCCGTCAACATCTCCGATCTGGCCGTTCAGCTGGGCGAGGCCTTTCAGGCCATTGCCGACAGCGCGGTGACCGGCACGGCCAACTCGGCTTCGATCAACACTATTCTTGGCGGAGGCCTGTCTATCCAGACCCAATACCACACCGCCTATAAAGACCCCACGGATTCGAACGTGACCGTCAGATGGGCCGGCTCCGTCTATGCCCTGTTCGTGGATAAATGGGGCAACCTCAGGGAAGACACCAACGGCAACGGGAAACTCGACCTGGTCACCAGCCCCCCCGGCGTCGCGCCGGACCGCGAAATAGGCGACAGGATAGTGGTCTTCAGGACGGTGGAGGGTCAAAGCCTGCCTGAGATCATCCTTTACCGTGATGAACGGGGCAACAACAACCCCACCGACCCCAGGCCGGTCGCTTCTTTCGAGCAGCTCAAGACCGTCTGGAGCGTCAGCGACGAATTGGCCAAATTAACCGCGGCTCAGGTCAAAGCCAGCCGCGGCTATGACGACGCCGTTCCCGGACGCCGCGTTTATTCGTATTACGGCGGCCAGCCCGCGGACGGCTCCGCGGCCTGGCCGGCGACGGGCGTCGACCTCGGCGGCTATCTGTTTAATGAAGCCCGGGCCGCGGTTTTGCGTCCGTTCATGCGCCAGAGCGACGTCAATGAAGCCAGGGACCTCATTAACTATGTTCTGGGGCTTGATCAGCCGAAATACAGAAACAGAACCGTCAAAATGACCTCGCTGCCGGGCCCGGCCCGGACCTGGCGGCTGGGCGACGTCATGAATTCCAAGCCCATCATCGTGGGCGAACCCGCCGGCAACTTTCATCTTCTTTACGGCGACAAGGCTTTTGCCGAATATAAATCCCTGCGGGCCAGGCGCCGCCAGGTCGCCTATTTCGGCGCCAACGACGGCCTGCTGCACGCCGTCAACCTCGGCTTCTACGGCTCTTTGAAAAGCGGTCAGGCCGGTTATGCGAAACAGGCGGAGATATCGGACGCGGCCTTCCCCCTGGGCGCGGAGCTGTGGGGCTATATACCCACGGCGATTCTGCCGCATCTGCAGTGGCTGGCCGACCCGGCCTACAACCACGGCTATTATGTGGATATGAAACCCTATATCGTAGACGTCAAAGACGACAGGAAATCCGTTGACGCGGAAAAATGGCGCACCGTCATGATCGTCGGTCTGCGTCTGGGCGGCCGGAGCATAAACATGTCTCCGGACAACGATCCGGCGCCGAAAATTTCCTATTCCGAATTTTTCGCCCTGGACATCACCGATCCCAGCCGGGAACCGGCCTTGCTGTGGAGATTCAGCCATCAGAATCTGGGGCTCAGCACCGCCTCCCCCACGGTGGTCCGTTCCAAAGGCTCCTGGTATGTCATTCTGGCCAGCGGCCCGACCAGCGACGTGATGGAAGGCGGCCGGATGATGCCGAAGCCCGCCGTCGGCGAAACCAACGCCGCCTATGAAGGCGTCAGCACCCAGCGCGCCCGGCTGTTTATTCTGGACGCCCTGACCGGGAAACTGGTTCGCCAGGCGGCCCCCAACCCTGACGACGACAAGCTGGCGGTCAAGGAGGAAAATAGTTTCTTCAACGACGCCTTTACCCCCAGAGCCGCCTATATCGACAAAAAAATCGGCGGCGAGACGACTTGGAGCAACCATGTCGTTTATGTCGGCCTGACCGCCAAAAAGAGAGTCGGGGGCAGGGTCGATGACGTCGGCGCCCTCTACCGCCTGAAAATGGCTGATGAAAAAGGCGCGCCTCTGGATGTGGATAAATGGGAACTGACCCGCCTTTTTAAGACCGACCGACCCGTCACCGGCGCCGTCAATTCCGCCTATGATCCTCTCGGCAACCTCTGGGTGGTTTTCGGCAGCGGCCGGATCTGGAGCAAAGCCGACCTCAACCCCTGCGGCCTCAATGAAGCCGCGGTGACCACCGCCTGCGGCGACAACCATGGCCAGTATTTGTTCGGCATAAAGGAACCGTTGAACGAAGGAGGGAAGATGACTTTCGCCGAAGTCCCCAACGACGGCGGAATAGCGGACGTCAGCGGCATCAAGGTCTTTGACGACGGCCGGCTGAAGTATCCCGGCGTCAACCTTTTCGGAGCGAATATCACGACTCATGCCTCTCTCCACGCGCTGATGCTCAAGCGCGGCGCCGGCGCCTACAACGGCTACAAACGGAAAATGGAAACCTGGAAGGTCATTAAAGGCGGGCAGAATCCCGGCAAAACCGTCTATGAAATCATCGTCACCCAGCCCAAGATCGACCGCTTGCCCAACGGGCGCTCCAACACGATCTTCACCAGTTATCTGACTTCCAAAAACGTCTGCGACCCGGCCGGTCAAAGCTATCTGAACGTGGCGGATACTTTTACGGGCCTGCCGGCGCCTTATATGAAAGACTACGGCTTTATCGAAGGCCTGAGCGAGGCCGCCGGCGGCGGCCAGCCGCCGGCGCTGGAAGTGACCGGCGCGAAATCGTCCGGCCAGGGCATGGCTTCCGAAGCCTGGATTTTGAAGACAGGCGAGGGCACCGTTTACGGCAACACCGGCGCCAACTCGGCTCGCAACACCATGTTCCTGCCGCTGGACCAGAGCGACGCCAGTTCCGTGGTTTCCTGGCGGGAGGTGCTGGATATGGGTTTCGATATG
>JAISRV010000100.1 GCA_031273445.1 Candidatus Adiutrix sp.
CGAAATGGCCGCGCGGCTGGCGGAAATGCGGGACGGAACCAACGACGCCAACGCCATTCTCCTGGCATTTTCAGAAGAAATAGCCAAGAATCAGCTCGTTTACCAGGATATTCAAAAAAAGGAAGCCGCCCGTCCCTCCGGGGGCCTTTCCCAAAAGCAGCAGGCCAATCTGGGCAGCCAGGAAAAGCAGCTCGGCGCCGCCAACGGCGAGGCCCGCGAGACCGCGGCTCTGCTTAAAAAACGCGCCGATCTATACGAGGCCCGGTATAAAACCATCACCTCCACCGCGCGGGGCCGCTTGCCTATGAAGACGGCCGCCGCGGCCGCGGCCCGGCTGTAGCGGCGATTATGAGCGCCGACGACAAAACCGCCGGGACGTTTGAGCCGGAAGAGCCCAGGCCGAAGGCCGCGCCCAAACGCGCCCGCTGGCTGATTTTTCTGGCGGGGCTCCTTTTGCCGCTTCTGCTTCTGGGGCTGGTCTATCTTTTGGGCCGCGGTTTTCTGGAAAAATATGCTCCCTTGGCTGAGGTCGATCCGCTGGGCCTGCAAACAGGCCTTTTGGAGAGCCTGCAAACGGAAATCGATGAATACAGGGCGGCCCTGAGCGGCGACGTCTGCGCCGCGCCGCCGCCGCCGGGCGGCGAGCCCTTTTTTGCCCGGCCGGAAGCGCCGGGCGGCGCGCCCGGGGCCGCGGCGCCGGAAGCGTCGGGCCTGGCGCCGGAAAACGCCGCGCCGCCGCCGGACCAGGCCGCGGGCCCGCCTCCGGCCGAAGAGGACCTGGCCGAAGCCGTGGAAAGGGCCACGGTGATGATACTGGCCGCCTCGGACCAGGGAGAGGTCGGCACGGGCACGGGTTTCTTCATCGCCCCCGACAAGATCATGACCAATTACCATGTGATCGGCGAGGTCGTCGAAAAGGGCGGCCGGCTCTTCGCCGTCAGCAAAACCCTCGGCGGCATGACCCCGGCCCGGGTGCTGGCCCACACCGGCGGCGGCGCCCCGCGCGACTACGCGATTTTGTCGGTGGAGGCGCCGCCGGGCCTCCGGCCCGCCGTTCTGGAATTGGCGCCCGCGGCCAAGCGGGCCGAGCGCGTAAGCTCCTGGGGTTATCCCATAATTTTCACCCGCAATGATCCCAAGCTCCAGGCGCTGATGGAGGGCGACGTCTCCTCCACGCCCGAGGTCGTCTACAGCGAAGGGGTGGTCAGCGTGGTGCAGGAACACGGCCAATTGCCTTTCATCAGCCACACGGCCGAAGTTTCCCACGGCAACAGCGGCGGCCCCCTGGTCAACAGGCGCGGTCAGGTGGTCGGCATCAACACCATGATTCAGGTCGACGAAAACAGCAGCCGCCAGGTCAACATCGCCTTAGGCAGCCGCGATATTCTGGCTTTCGTCTCCGAGCAGGGCCTGACCCTGCCGCGGAAGTAGGGCGACGGCATGGCCAAACAACTGATACATACGCATTCGCTGGCCGACTGCCGCCTGGAGATGGTCGAGGGCGCGGAAGTCATATCCCGCTATCGCCTTTTGGCGCAGCTTCTCTCGGACGAATTGGGCGGCGACCGGGCCGCGATTCTGGCCGAGCCGGTCAAAGACGTCGCGCAGGACCGCATCAACTGGTATGCCGGCCGGCCCGGCGCGGTGAAGCCTCTCGGCGAACTTTCGCCCGAGGAGCAGGAGGCCGCCCGCGGCCTGGTCAGAGAGCGGATCGCCGAAATCGCCTCTTTGGCCGGCCGCTTCAAGGAGTCAGGCGCCAGCAACCGCGCTCTGGCCGGCGCGATTCTGGCCCGCGTCTTCAGCCGGCCGGAGGCGCTGAACATCTACATGGCGGGCGGCCAGCCCGTAGCGGCCGGCTGGGGCCTGGCCGAAGGCCAGCCGGCCGTGACGTCGGCGGACATGAAAGAACCCAACCTCGGCCCGGAGAAAGGACCGGCGACTCCGTCGGCCCCGGCCCCGCCGTCAGCTCGAAGGCCCCCGGCGGCCGGACTGCAGGCCGCCGCTGCGGCGGGCTGCCGCCCGGGCTCTTTGGCGGGCTGCCAGGGCCTTTTGGCCCGCCTTCTGCTGGGCCTTCTGCTGGGGGCTCTGCTGGCCTTTCTGCTTTTGTATTTTTTTCTTCCTCTCTTATGGGGCTCGCTGGGCGCCTGGCTGAACCCGCCGGGGTTCGATCTTCCGGCTTTTGACGCGAACGTCGGCCAGGAAGCCAGGCTGCGCGACGAACTGGCCCGTTTGAAGGGCGATTACCAGAGCCGCCGCGCGGGCTGCGCGCCGCCGGCGCTTGCCGCCCGGCCGGAAGCGCCGCCGGCGTCCGATGAGCCGGAACCGGCGCCCGAGCCGGAACCGGCGCCCGATGAGCCGAAACCGGCGCCCGAGCCGGAACCGGCGCCGCGGGCTGACGAGGACCTGGAGATACCGGACGACGCCGCCGCCAAAAAAGATTTTTCCTTCATGGAGGGCTGCTGGGCCTCCGAGGTCGACGATCTGATCAACGTTAACACAAAGCAGCCCGTGGTTTATATCTATTGTTTCGACAAAAACGGCAAGGCCAGCGTGCGCATTGAGGAGCGGGACGGCCAGGGGAAGCTTCTCGACACCTGCCGGGACACGGCCACGGCCGAGTTTGAGGGCGAGGCGCTGGTCGTGCGGGAAAAGGGCGGCCCCAAATGCGCCAAAAGCGGCCAATATTACGCCAGCACCGTAACCTGCCGCCCCGGCGAAGAAGGCGCGGCCGAATGCGCCCTCTTGCAGGATACAGGCCAGAAGGAAGCGCCCCTCAAGACGCGTTTTCGCCGTCTGTCCCGCTGAGGCGCCTTATCCCAAAGTCGCCCGCCGGGCGAAAATCGCGTTTTTTGCTTAATCGCGGCCAGGCCCGGCCAAGCGAGCCCGGCCAAAATTGGAATCGTTAGCGGAAGGTCACTGATGGCGGACAGAAATAAAAGTTACAGCATCATCGCGGGCGCGGCTCTGCAGTTCATTGATTATGACTTTGATCTGTCGCTGGAGGTCGGGGACAAGCCGGGCAAGCCCCTGGGCAAGCGGCGCAAGCCCTTTCATGTGGCCCAGGACAAGACGGCGAATAAAAATATTCTTCTTCCTTTAGAGGAACTGGCCGATCAGCCGGGCGAATACATGTCCCCCCAGCGGCGCGAGATTATGCCGCTGCATTACGAGGTGGAGTATCAGCAGGCCTTTGAATGTTGTCAGGGCCAGTGGCTGCCGCTGCCCTTCCTGCTTGAAACCGGCCACTGGCCCGACGGTTCCCCGCGTTATGCCTACGGCCCCACGGACTGGGCTCGCGGCTATCTGAGCCGTCTGGGCGGCGAAGGCAGCCCGCGGTTTCGCCTGACTCTCGTCTTTGACCCCCGCGTGGAAGACGGCGCGAGCGACCTGGTCATCGTTGACGGGCGCCGCATTCAGCACACCCTGACTCAGGCCGACGTGGCCGGCAACACCTCTTTCAACCTGGCCGTCCAGGCCCGCGACAACGCCTGGTTCATCGACGGCCTGCCCTGGGTCAAAGAGGCTTTGCGCAATTGCCGCGATTCCTTTAAAGAGAAAAACCCCCGGCGGGCGCTCTCGCGCCTGGCCGACGATTTTCCGCTCTACGGCTATGAGGGCGGGGAAGAGGGCGCCGGGGTGGTCACTGAATACATGGCCGTCTATGCCGCCATGCTCGACGCTTTG
>JAISRV010000133.1 GCA_031273445.1 Candidatus Adiutrix sp.
GGGAAGGGGCCAAAAATGATGGAACCGTCGCGCGTCGGCCGGCGAACGACTTCCAGGCGGGGATAGTCCTGATTCAGGCTCAGGCGCAGCGAGGGATAGGTCTTGTCGTCGCGCAAAACAACGTTATATTTCGGGCGATATTTCTTTATCAGGCTGTTTTCGAGGATCAGGGACTCTTTTTCCGTGGCCGTGACCACGAAATCAAAATCGTCTATTTTAGACACCATCAGGCCGATGCGGGCCGAAAGCGGATTTTTCCGAAAATAGCCGGAGACCCGGCGGGGCAGAAGTTTGGCTTTGCCCACATACATGACCCGGCCTTCGGCGTCTTTCATCAAATAGACTCCGGGCGAGGCCGGCAGTGAAACGGCTTTCTGCCGCAATTGCTCCAGATGCGCGTCTCTGTCCATAGTCAGCTTAAATTCCAGTACGCTAATGGGCTGGCCTGTCGATCAGGCCCGGTCTTGTCGAAGTTCGGCCCGCGGCAATTGCGCCTTCAGGCCAGATATGTATTTACGACTTCATCCCAGCGGCCCTGAGCTTTAAGAATGAATTCCGCCATCTGACGCGCCGCGCCATGTCCGCCTCGGGCAGGGGCAATAAAATGAGCCCGGCTTAACACTTCCGCGGCGGCGTCGGCCGGGGCCATGGCCAGCCCGACCCGGGTCATGATCGGCAAATCAATCAGATCATCCCCGGCAAAGGCCGCCTCAGACCACGAAAGGCCGCGCTTTTTTAAAATTGCTTCAAAAACCGTCCGCTTGTCCATGACTTTCTGGTGAACTTCAGTTATCCCCAGGTCGGCCGCGCGGATTTCCACTACCCGGCTGACCCGGCCGGTTATGATCACCGCCTCTATGCCGGCCCGAGTCAGGATTTTCAGACCCAGGCCGTCGCGGCTGTGGAAATTTTTGCTTTCGCCTTCGTCATTATGGACGATTATTCGGCCGTCGGTCAAAACTCCGTCCACATCAAAGCCGACCAGTTTGATGGCTGAAAGGTCAGGCGCGGTCATAAGAATTCCTCTCTTAAAGGTCTCACGGCCTCATGAAGACTGATCAGGCTGGTCAGAAGCTCTTCCAGGCGATCCAGCGGCCACTGATTGGGACCATCGCAAAGGGCTTTGTCGGGGCGGGGGTGGGTTTCGATGAATACGCCGTCGACCCCGGCCGCCACGGCCGCTCTGGCCAGAGTAGGGATGAAGCGGCGGTCGCCGCCCGAACATTGGCCGGAAGCGGCCGGAAGCTGCACTGAATGGGTGGCGTCATATATTACCGGCCAGCCGAATGAAGACATAATGGGAAATGAACGCATATCCACAACCAGGTTGTGATAGCCGAAAGAGGCCCCGCGCTCGCAGAGAGTGAGGCCGCCGAAACCGGTTTGCGCGGCCATTTTGCCGACTACCTGGGCCATATCCTCAGGAGCCATGAATTGACCTTTTTTGACGTTGACCGGCAGTCCGCTTTTGGCGGCGGCGATCAGGAGGTCGGTTTGTCGGGCCAGAAAGGCGGGGATCTGAATGGCGTCCAGCACTTCGGCCGCCGGTTTCACCTGCCAGGTCTCGTGAATATCGCTGATGACCGGCAAAGCATATTTTGCCTTCACTCCGGCCAAAACGGCCAGCCCCTCGTCAAAGCCGGGGCCCCGAAAAGAGGAGAGGCTGGAGCGATTGGCTTTGTCGAAACTTGATTTGAATATGAGGCCGATTTTGAGCTTTTTCGCCATTTGGCCGAGTTGCTCCGCCGTTTCGTCAGCCAAGGCCGCCGATTCGATGACGCAGGGACCGGCGATGAGGGCCAAGGGGGCGTCTCCGCCTATGGTCACCGAACCCGCTTTGACCTGATTGATCATATGCCGCGCTCCGTGTCGTTTCCCGCATATGCGTAAAATAGAGGGTTTGCCGCTCCAGGGCGGGGCTCTTAAGGTTGAGGCGTCAGGCCGCATCGTCTTCCGCGAGTTTACAGACGGAAACCCAGCCGCGGCTTTGCGCATATTGATTTAATTCGTCCGGGGTCAGTTCAATCATGGCATTGGAGTTGCCGCAGGCGGGGAATATAGTCTCAAACCGCTTCAGAGACTCATCAAGGTAGACGGCCACGTCTTTCGGCAGACCAAATGGGCAGACGCCGCCGACGGAATGGCCGGTGCGCCGCAAGACGTCCTCAGCTGAGAGCATTTTAGGGGAGAAACCGAATTGATCCTTAAAACGGCGGTTGTCCAGGCGAGTATCGCCTGAGGTCGTCAACAGCATGGCCCCGCCGCCTTTGACGTAAAGAGAGATGCTTTTGGCTATCCGGCCGGCGGCGACTCCCAGGGCCTCGGCGGCCAGAGCCACAGTGGCCGTCGAAACTTTCAACTCACGTATGTCTCCGTCACGATTCCATTTTTTCAAATACGCCCGGGCCGTCTCTATTGACATTTTTGCTCCCGCCAATCCGCAAGTTCCCTGAAGGCCCGCGGCACGAAATGAGAAAATTCGGTAGGCGTCAAGCCGAAAGGGCCACGCTCGTCCCGGCACATATCCGCAGCCCGGCTGTGAATCCAGACGGCCAGGGCCGCGGCAGGGAAGGGGGCCATCTTCTGGGCTAAAAGACCCGCGATCAGGCCGGTCAACAGATCGCCGCTGCCGCCGACCGCCAGGTGAGGTCCACCGGCGGCGTTGAGGAAAAAACGCCCGTCCGGCGCGGAGATAATGGTATTGTGACCCTTCAGAACCGTTACGCAGCCGCTTCGGGAGCTGATGGCCCGAGCCGCGCCGAGGCGGTCGTCCTGGATTTCCTTTGTTCCGACGGACAGTAGCCGCCCCGCTTCCCCGGGGTGCGGCGTCAGAATGGCCGGGGCCGGACATTTTTTAAGGTCTTCAAGCCTGCCGGCCAAGTGGGTCAGGGCATCGGCATCCAAAACTAGAGGCAGTGAGGCTTTCTCGACAATGGATAAAACCGCGCGCAAAGCCCCCTCTCCCAGCCCCAGTCCCGGGCCGACGGCCAGGGACTGCCGGCCCGCGGCATATCGCAGAATCAATTCTCCGGCGGCGGCGGCCAATTCTCCCGGTTCCGCCTCGGGAAGCTCCAGGCTCATGACTTCGGTCAGCTTTGTTTCAATGACGGAACCAAGCGAAGCCGGATGGAGGGCGGTCGCTAGAGCCGCCCCGCTTCTGAGAGCGCCCAGAGCGGCCAGGCACAGGGCGCCTGTTTTGCCCCGGGCGCCTCCAGCCAGCATCACATGCCCAAAAGAACCTTTATGTCCATTGATGGGTCGACAGGGCAGATAGGGGGCCAGTTCGGCTTTTTCGGAAAGGCGGCCCATGGGCGTGGCCCGGGCGAACATTTCCGGCGTCAGACCGATGTCGCCGACTACGATTCGTCCAGCCAGAGACGGACCTTCTTTAAGATACAGCCCTACTTTAGGGGCTCCCAGGGTTACGGTGAGATCGGCGGCCAGGGGCGGTCCCCACAGATCGCCAGTGTCTCCGGAAAGACCGGACGGCAGATCCACCGCCAACACGCGCGACCTTGGCCCGGCCAGGGTTCTGGCCGCAGCGGCCGCTTTGAGAAGGGCGGCCGCCGTGCCGGCCAGGGGGCGGTCAAGGCCGGTGCCGAAAAGAGCGTCAACTATCAGGTCGAAGCGTTCCAGGCCAAGGCTATCGGCCGCGTCGTCGCTTTCAATCATGGCGAAAGGCAGCCCCAATTTTTGAGCCGTATTGAAATTAACAGCCGCATCCCCGCCAATCTCTTTTCCCGCGCCCTTAACCAGGCAACATTGAACCCGAAAGCCCGCTGAAGAAAAAATTCTGGCCAGAGCCCAGCCGTCGCCTCCATTCTGGCCAGGGCCGCCAAGAATCGCCGCCGTCGGGTTTACGGGCCAGTGCGGCCAAAAGTCGAAGGCGGCGGCGGCAATGCTCCGGGCCGCGTTTTCCATCAGGACAATGCCCGGCAAGCCGAACTCCTCAATGGCGGTTTTATCCAAAAGACGCGCTTCCCGGCTGGTGACCAGATACATTGGTTGCCTTTTATTTCTTTTGCCGGCCATATTCGCGGCACTTGGCCACAAAGTACGCGGGCGCCGCCGGATTGGCGTAAAAATGCAGGTGAGGGTAGGCCGCCAGAACATTTTTTCGCTTCAATCCTCCAGGCCAGCATTTTTTCTCGTTTTTCCTTATGGAAAGAACAGCCGAAGACATATCCCCGTTGAGGCGGGAATGGTGAAATTCATGGGCTCTTATTTTAGTTCCCGCCGGTCCCAGAACCGTGTCTTCCTCGAAGCGGGACTCCACATAGCCGAAATTCTGCAGCCGCCGGGTCATGGAGG
>JAISRV010000215.1 GCA_031273445.1 Candidatus Adiutrix sp.
ACAGGTTTTCTCCGGGCGGCTCTCGTTCATAAACGAATGCAGGCCCCGCACTTCGCCTTGCCCGTCGGCAACGTTCCGCCGCAGGCTTTCGCGCCTGTTTTGGGCTGAAAAAAGCATAATTCCTCCTCAGGATAAAAGGCGCCCTCTCCGAGGCCGCGGGTTTCAGGTCTTCGCTCATTCGCCGTTACGGCGAAGGCGCCGGTTTAAGCGCAGCCACATCTCCTCTTCCGTGAGCCCGGCCACGCGGATAATCTTGCGCCGGCCGGTCTGCCCGGCGGCGAGGCTCAAGGCCGCCTGGGGCAAAGCCAGAATTTCCGCCAGAAACCTGATCAGGGCCGCGTTGGCGGCGCCGCCCGCCGGAGGCGCGGCGATTTTTATTTTCACCCCGCCGTCGTGCGGGCCGACCAGCGCGTCGTTTTTGGCCCGCGGCGACAAAGTCACGCCCAGGCGGCTGACAGGCTCGGCCATGGAAGTCTCCTGTTGCGGGCCGACCGCGGGCGAAGGGGCTAAACGCCCAGCGCCAGCTGCCTGATCCAGGCGTCGGTCAGCTGGTGAAGCCGGCCCAAAAGAACATGCTGAACCAGGAGCGTCGCCGCCAGAAAGATAAGGGCCCTGAGGTCCAGGCCGCCCGGCCCCCGCAGGAAAAGGCCGCGCAAAGGGGCCAGAAGAGGTTCGGTCAGACCGTAGACGATCAGGACGACGGGATTGTAAGGGGCCGGGTTGACCAGCGACATCAAAACCCTTAAACTCATCAGAATGAATATGATCCAGGCGATCTGATCCATGAAGACGAGCAGGGCCTGGGCCAGAAGCGGCAGCAGCACGGCCGGCGGAGCGCCGTGTCCCAGGAGAACCAGGCCCCGGCCTATAAAAGACCCGGCCAGGCTCACGGCGACAATGACGAGCACCGGAGAAAAATCAATGCCCCCGAGGGTAAAGGGGAACAGGCGGCGGCCTCCGCGCAGGACAGGATCGACCGCCATCGACAGATAGCGCATGACCGGGCTGTAAGGATTGGGATTGATCCAGGTCAGAAGCACTCTTATTATTATTAAGAGCACATAAACATACGCGGCCGCATAAATGAACTCGCCGATGAAACTCATGCCGTTATTGCGACGCCGACGGGGCGTCTCCTTTCCGGCGGCCAGGCCGCTGTTTAAAAATTCAAGCCGGGGCGGCTCTGAGGCGGCCCGCGGCGAGGCTGATCCGTTCATCATTATAACCCGCGGCCCCTATTATTTCCACTGCAATAATTAACCGGCGCCGCTCTGACGCGCAGGAGGCGCCCCCGATTTCTCCGTTTGACGCAAATCAAGGCGCGCCCGGACTTTCGTGCTTATATTTAAGATTACGACGGAGCGGCGGCCTGGGCCATATCGCCGCGCAGGCCGTCAGGCGGGCCGGGCGCGAGGGCCGGACGAGCCTGAGAACCTGGATCATAAGCCCGCAGGGCGAAATCAATGAAGAGCGCTTACGTTGAATCCGCCGAAGATGGAGCAAGGCCCCGGCTGCGGGCCGGAAAGGAACGGACTATGGCCGTGACCATGTGCCCGGGACAAAACACCGCTTTTTGGCGGCCCGGAGATATTTTTGACATAACCTGTCCCGGCTGCGGCAGCCAGGTGGAGTTTTTCAAGGATGAAGCCCGCCGCCGCTGTCAGGGCTGCGGCCACGTTTTCGTCAACCCCAGGCTGAACGAAGGCTGCGCCGCCTGGTGCAAATTCGCCGACAAATGCCTGGGCCTGAACCCGGAAACAAGAACCGGCTCAAAATGAGAAGACATCTGCAACAGCGCGCGTGGATTGATGCGCCGGGGCCTGGCTCAAGCGCCAAGGCAAGGGCCGCCAGACCCGCATGAACGCCGTCTTACGCGAAGCTATGCTTAATTCGTTAAAAAGTCGGCGAAAAGGGAGAACAGTTCATTGTTTTAAGGGCAGCCGTCTTCAGGGGCGGCTTCGATCATCAGGACCCGGCGTTCCCCGCTTTTGGTCGGGGGGAAGTAGCGGCGCAGGCGGGCCAGATCGCCGGCGGCGGCCAGGTTGAAACGGTGCGTCCGCGCGCCGGCGGTGCTGTGATAGAGCCATATGGCTTCGGGCGATTCGGGGATTATAAGGCCGACATGGTAATAGGAGACCCCGGCCGGAAAACGGCGGTCGGGTTTGGAGAAGACGAAGAAGGCGAAGCGCCCGGGCTGAAGTTCATGCAGGTGTTTTTCGAAAAGGGGGCTGTGCAGGTCGACGCCCAGGCCGGCGGCCAGACCTGGAGCGTAGGCGAACAGCGGCGGGGCAAGGGCCTCGTTTATGGGCGGCAGAAAGCGGCGCGGCAGGTCTTCGGTCAGGTTTAAAATAAGGTCCAGGCCGAAATCCCAATCCTGGCCCAGGGCGGCGCCGGGGCTGGAGTCGCCCCGGCGGTCGCGGCTGACGGCCGTGAGGTCGAAATTGCGGCCGGCGAGCCTGGCCGCGGCGGCCACGACGAAGCCGCTGCAGTTGAAGCCCGGAGTCTGGAGAGCTTTTTCAGGTTGAGTGA
>JAISRV010000286.1 GCA_031273445.1 Candidatus Adiutrix sp.
CGGCCGCAGCACCATGAAGCCTGAAGACATCGAGCGGACGATTTTTTCTCCGAATTCCGCTTGGTCGCGGAGTTTCTCCAGTTCGGCCAGATGCTCCAGCTCCCTGGCCAGGGCGGCCAAAATCAAACGGCCGATCACAACGGCCGGCTGGCCGGCGGCTTCGTCCGCCCCCAAAACCAATAAGGTTCCCTGACTGGACGGAACGGCCAGGCAGCAGCCTTGGGGGCAGCTGCCCGCTTTGGGCTTGTCGAGACGCCGGAAATAATTGAGATGAGGCGGGGTTTGACGCTCATGGCCGGACGGGGGAGGCAGAACCGCGCCGCCGCGGCTGAGATGGGCCAGGCTGAAATTATAAGCTCCGCCGACTAATCCGATCAAATTTTGAAATAAATGATCGACGGCCGCACAGGCTTTTTCTTGAGTCATAATCCGGCCTCCGTATGATTGTCAGCGACCCGTTTGGGCAAGCCCTTCCAACCGCGCAGTCTGTTCATCATCCCCGTGCGCCGATGGAGCGACGCCCCGAGCGGGGCCCTGCCCGAACTGTCTCTTAATTGTACATGTTCCTGATTGTACACATCGGGCGCAAAAATTACAATATAAAACCGCCGGCGGCCAGGGCGGTTAGTTCCTTCCACCCACTTTCGCCAGTTCCGGGCCGTTCGGCCCGTCGTTTTGCGGAGTGTCCGCATTGTCTCCGATTAACACAAAGTGCAGCCAAAAAAGACACTTAAAAATCAGCCGTCAGAGGCCGTGACCTTGACTAAACCGGAGGCGAATGGTTTTCATCGGTCGGTCGGCAAAAAAAATATTAAAAACAATGAGTTCATTTTACGAGCCGCCTGTGCGGATTTGGCCGGCGGCCGGTCCCGGCCAACATTGTTGTTGGCCGCCTGTTTGCAGTGTTTAAGCGTCAATAAGCAAATCAAATCGCCCTTTGCGGCGAAATGAAAACCGGCCAGCCGACGGCGGGTGAAACTTCGATCGGGCGTCAAGGTTTCGGAGAAAGCATAAACCCGTGTTCGCGGCTTGACCTGACCGCCTTCGGCGGCTAACCGCAACCAACCAGGAGGAGATTATGAAAAAAACAGCCTTACTGTGTCTGACCGTCATCATGATGGTCTGGCCTTTGGCCGCTTCAGCGGAACAAAACGGCCGGGACGAACGCGCCAAAAGTTTCACTGACGCTTACTTCAACGCCCAGAAGGTCAAATACGCCGAGGCCATGGAGACCGCGGCCCCGGCGGCCGGGGAAGGGCCCGGGGGAATCGTTTTCCTTTTTATTCCTGAATTTCACTACTCCCAGCACGGCGACCTGAGCACCACCCTGAGCGGCACGGATCTCATATCCTCGGGCGGGGACGCTTACAGCGCCGACTTCCTGCTGCTGGCCCAGAAGCCCATCAGCGATCTCCTGACCCTGGGGGTCACCTATCAATTCACCCACCTCTCTTATTCGGGCGGGCTTCTGGTCCCGGCCGGCGGGGTTCCGGCGGGCGGCATTGATTATTTTTCCGGCGACAGCGACATTGACGTCACCTCGAACCTGATCGGGCTGGACGCGCTCCTGAACTTTCAGGCTAAAGGCCGTCTTTCTTTAGGCCTGGCCCAAGCCTGGGATATTTACAACGGCAATGAAACTTTCAGGACCCACTTCGCCGACGGCACGGTCGCCGCCGACAGGCGTTCGGCGGATGCCTTCAAGACCAGGGTCACCTCCCTTATGGCCTGGTATGACGTCGACGTCGCCCTCAACGAGTCCTGGACCCTCAACCCCTATCTGGGCTGGCGGTCGATCTATGCGGTGGTCTCCAACCAGAACCTCTTCGCGGAGCCTGCCGGCCAACCCGGCTCAATGACCGAAAATGACGGCTCCTGGGCTCATCTGGCCACCCTGGGCCTGAAACTGAAATATCAGGCCGACCTCTTCGGCTTCTATGTCCGGGGCGGCCTCAACCACCGCGTCTCTTCCGACGACGTCCCTGGCTTCGGCAGCCGGGCCATGGCCCCCGGGGTGGTTCATCTGGGTTACATGGTCAACTTTGACCGCACCGTGGGCTCCTGGGGGGCCGGCTTCAATTACGTCATCCCCGAAACCTGCGTCATTGATTTCGGCTACAACGGTTATGCCGGTTCCGACCTTGACGCGCATACGGCCACGATGACCCTGGTTTTCCCCTTTTGACCGGCCGCCCGGCCTGATTCAAATCACGAATCGGCCTTGACGGCCGCCCCTGATTCAGCCTATCGTTTTTCTTTTTCCGACTGAAGCCGCGCCCAAGCCTCCCGCTCGCCTCCCCGGCGGAGCGGGCCGCCTGGGCGCGGCTAAAAATCTTTGTAATCGATTCTATTTTATGATATCTTAATTAGGAGAAACGATTTAAGGATGGCACGATGTCGGCCAGTATTGAAGCAGTAATCGATCCGCAGGTCGCGTTGCGGATAAAAGAAATCGGGCGGCTGGCGACCCTGCCGCAGATCACCTGGAAATTGATGCGTCTTTTAAGCG
>JAISRV010000384.1 GCA_031273445.1 Candidatus Adiutrix sp.
CCGCCATGACGGCTTATTGCCTTTTTTCGCGCCCGCCGGGCCGGGCCTGGGAAAAACAACGTCAGGTTCCGGGCAACTTTTTAGACGGCTGCGCCGGCCTGGCGGCGGCGCGCGAAGCCGTGCGCGCCTTTATCGCCGCCCTGGGCGACTGCCGCGCGATCGTCGGCCGCAACATCGGCGGCGTCGCCTATAACCTGTTGGATCAATCCGGATTCCGCATTTATGAGGCCGCCGGCCTTTCCCCCGAGCTTTTGGACGAAATCGCCGCGGAACAGGTCAGGAGCGCGGAAAATCGGCCCGCCGACGCGCCGACGGTTCCGCAAGAAGGGCCTGAGCCAGGCCTCTACGCCTTCAATCTGGCGGCGGCTATGGCCGCTCATCCCGATCTGACTTCCAAAAAAGCGCTGCTCCCTTTTTTCGAGCGGACGCCTTTTACGGAACTGCAACTTTACTGTCGTCACCGGCCGCCCTGGTTCGACCTCTATTTTCCCGCGCACGGCCTCGCCTATACGCAAACGCCCTGGGAAGACGGCGTTCTGGTGACCATAACGCGCGCCGTCTGCCTCTGACGGCGGGAGACGCGGGGAACAGCATGACCGGAAAAACCTACGCCCTGAACACCCCTTACGGCGAACTGCGCGGCATCGTCTCCCCGGAATTGCACCCCAACGGGCAGCTGGCCGGCTGCCGGGTGACTGAAATCAACCGCCTGGCCACCCCCGCGGGACTCCTGACCCCGCGCTGGGCGCTCACGAGCCCGCGCATCAAAGAAAGCCGCTCCATCTTTTTTTACCCTGACGGCAGCCTCAAACGCCTGGCCTTGCAGGAACGGTCCCCTGTGGCCACCCCCCTGCCGGACCTGCCGCCCATTCCGGCGGAACTGGTCTGCTGGCACGCCGACGGCGCGCTGAAGCGCCTCTATCCCCTGAACGGCAAAATCAGCGCCTACTGGTCGGAAAATGACGAAGGCGAACTGGCCTACGCTTTGCGACGCGAGCTGCCCTGCGGCGTCGTCGACAACCGCATCGTCAGTCTGTTTTTTTACCCGGGCGGCGCTTTGAAGGGCCTCTCCCTCTGGCCGGGAGAGACGGCGGCCCTGAGGCGGCCCGGCCAGCCTCCGCTTACGGCGCGCATCGGCTTTACGATGTTCGAAGACGGCGAGCTGCGTTCTTTTGAACCGGCCTTTCCCCAGCTGGTTCGAACTCCCCTGGGCCCGGCGCCGGCCTATGACCCCGAGGCCGTCGGCGTACACGGCGAAACGCCGTCAGTGGTTTTTTCCGCCGCGGGTCAAGCCGTATCCCTGCGCTGCCCTTATGCCTTCGTCCTGACCGGGAAAGACGGGACGACGCGCCGCTTCCAGCCCGGCAAACGCGTCGACCCGCTGAACGAAGCCAGATTCAGCCCGACCTCCCTGGCCCTCTCTTTCAGCGACGGCGCCGTCACGATCACAACGGAAACCGCGGCCCAAACCTTCCCCCTTGACGCCGTCGCCAGCCTTAAAACCATCTCCCTGCCTCTGGCCGGGGCGCGGCGTCCGGGCGTTTAAGACTGAAAGCCGGCCTTGCGCTGGTTTCTTTTTTGGCGTATACTCCCCATAGATGCGTATCGAAAGCTACGCTGCAAACGACAAAATACCACAAACGGCAAAAAAACCATCTCCTGTACGCGCTGAAACTATGTTTTGCGAAGCGGCGGGCAGGTTGGCGGAAAATGTTTTATCACGAACGGAGGAGACCGCCCGGGGGCCCGGCCGTGAGGCAGAGCGTTCCGCGGCCTTAGGCCGCGGCGGGTTTCCGCAAAAAAGCCGAGCGGCCTTTAATTGTTGAAAACAACCCTGAAAATCTCTTGGAGGGAAACATGCGCATGATGAAAAAACTTCTAGCCGGCGCGGCCGTCTGTTGCGGCGTCGCGGTCTTTGTTCTGGGCGGCGCGTCCGCGGCCATGGCGGCCAAGATGAATCTTAAAGCGGGCCATGTCCTCGCCGAAGGGCATTCTTACCACCTGTCCTGGCAGAAAGTCGCCGAGATAGTCAAAGCCAAGACCAACGGCGACATCACCATTGACGTCTTCGCCAACTCCACCATCGGCAACGAGCGCGACCTGATTGAAGGCATGCAGCTCGGCACGGTTGATCTGGCCGTCGTCTCCACCGGCCCCATGTCCAATTTTTCTCCGGCTTTTCTCGTCCTTGACCTGCCGTACATTTTCCCCACCTATGAAGCCGCTTACAAGGTTTTGGACGGCCCCATCGGTCAGGGCATGCTGGACTCCCTTTCCCAAAACAAGCTGAAGGGCTTCTGCTACTGGGAAAACGGCTTCCGCAACGTGACCGCGAAAAAACCCACCCCCAACCCTGAAGACGTCAAGGGCCTGAAGATCAGGACGATGGAAGCGAAAGTGCACATGGCCACCTTCAACAACCTCGGCGCCGTGGCCACGCCCATGGCCATGGGGGAAGTGTACACCGCCCTGCAGCAGGGCGCCATCGACGCCCAGGAAAACCCCATCGCCAACATTTACCAGGCGAAGTTTCATGAGGTCAACCCCTACGTCACGATGACCCGCCATTTCTACGCGCCTTCGCCCGTGCTGATGAGCCAGGCGGTCTGGGAAAAACTGACCCCGGAACAGCAGAAGATTCTTTCCGACGCCATTATTGAATGCCGCACGTTCGCGCGCGACGAGATCAAACGCGGCGAGAAGGAATATTCCGAAGCCATGAAAAAAGAAGGCGTCACCATCGTCGAAGATGTGGACCTGGCCAAGTGGCGTGAGGCCGTGCAGCCCACCTACGACCAGTTCGAAAAGGAAATCGGCGCCGACCTGATCAAGCAGGTGCAGGACGCCCAAAAGTAAGCCAGGGCTTCAATAAACGGGTCTTCCGCCGGCCTGGCCGCGGAAGACCTTGACTTTTGCGGAATAAGGCCGGCCGCTCATACCGTTTGCTCTTCCCCTGATCGGAGAACGCTTATGAACCGCTTGGATCGTTTTTTTGATAAATTCGAGGAGTATGTCTGCTTCATAACGCTATCCGTTATGAGCGTGGCCATTCTCCTGCAGATCATCAACCGTTCTTTTCTCGGGCGGCCTTTCCCTTATGGCGAAGAGCTCGCCAGATACATGATGGTCTGGGCCACCATGATCGGAACCAGCGCCGGCGTAAAAATCGGCTCCCATGTCGGAGTGGACGCGCTCCTTCTGATAATGCCGAAGAAACTTCGTCTGGCCGTAACCTTTTTCACCAGTCTGGTCGCCCTGGCTTTTTTCGCCTTCGCCGGCTGGCTGGCCATCGAGTTAACCGCGGCCATAAAGGACACCGGCCAGATTTCCTCCGCCCTGGAGGCGCCCATGTGGCTGGCCTATCTGGCCTTCCCCGTCGGTTTCGCCCTCTGTTTATTCCGCCAGCTGCAGCTTGTCCTGGCTAAAATTCGCCAGTGGCGCGGAGAGCGCGCTGAAACGGGAGGCGCCGCATGAGCGCAGTGCTCTTTTCTTTCCTCATCGGCGGCATCGCCATCGGCCTGCCTGTGGCCCTGGCGCTGGTCATAGCGGCGCTGGCCGGCGTCATCATCTGCACGCCCATTAACCCGATGGTCATTGTTCAACGGCTTTTTACCGCCATAGACTCCTTTCCCATCATGGCCGTCCCGTTTTTTATGATCGCCGGCCTGGTCATGGAGCGCGGGGGCATCTCCCGCCGCCTGATCGATTTCGTCTATCTTCTGCTGGGAAAGCTCAGCGGCGGCCTGGCTATCGTGACCGTCATAACTTCATGTTTTTTCGGCGCGCTGACCGGTTCCTCGCCGGCCACCGTGGCCGCCGTGGGCGGCATTATGGTTCCGGCCATGATCAAGGAAGGCTATGACGAGAAATTCGCCCTGGCCACGGCGGCCACCTCGGGCTTCCTCGGACCCATCATCCCGCCGAGCATCCTCTTCGTCACCTTCGGCGTGGCCACGGGGGCCTCCATCGGCGCCCTGTTCATTGCGGGCGTCATTCCCGGCATTCTGTTGGCT
>JAISRV010000012.1 GCA_031273445.1 Candidatus Adiutrix sp.
GGGCCACGTCAGCGTTGAGATGCTAGCCTTAAGCGGCTAGAGCGTACTCGTAGGAGTCTGCTTTTGTATTTAGTCCCTGCGGATTAACGAGTCGCCGGGTCGCTCGGCCTGCCGCCGCGAGTTCAACTATCCCCGTCGAAACCATGTCGCCCCCTTCTTTTTTTTCGACTTCCTTGGCGCTGGATTAAATATAAACATTCTTCATGATGAATGCAAGCTATTTTTAGCCACAGGGCCTACTGACCGCTTGCATTTTAGGACGGCAACGCATAAAATACAGGCCGAACCAGCGCCCTGGTTTTAACTCAAAGGCCGTATTCAAGCCTCTCTCCCCATAAGCCGCCGAATCAGCCGGCTTGACGCCCACATTACAGCAGCCAGAGCGGATGGAGATTTACAAACTAATGACAGCGGAAGATATTAAGCGGCGCCACGCCCACGGCGACGATAATCATGGTCGCCGACATGAACCGGACGACGTCGAGGCGACCCCCAAAAACGGCGCTATTCTCGTCATACGACCCAATACCGGCATTTCCGGCGACATGATGGCGGCCGGGCTGGCCGTGGTCACTGGAACGCAGCCGAATGATTTTGACGATATCCTGGCCAAAATGAACCTTGGCCGCCTGGCCGGGCGTATTCGGCTGCAAGAGAAGCTGGTCGACCAGATAAAAGGGCACAGTCTGACGGTGGATCTGCCCTGCGAACATGAACATCGCGGCCTCTCCGACGTTCGCGCGCTGTTTGAGGAGTCGGCTTTAGGCGAAACGGCCAAAATGTTGGCCATAAAGACTTTTGCCGTTCTGGCCGAGGCCGAGGGCGCCGTGCATGGCCTGGCGCCTGAAATGGTTCATTTCCATGAAGTCGGCGCGCTGGACAGTATTGTCGACGTGGGGCTGGCCGCCGCCCTTCTAGAGCGTCTGGCCCCTGAAAGAATATGCTGCGGCCCTCTGCCGATCTGTGACGGGGCCATAAAGTGTCGACACGGCCTGATGCCTTCCCCCGCGCCCGCGGTCATGGAGTTGATGCGGAACGTGGCGGTGACCGGCTTTAACAGCTATGGCGAGACGGTCACCCCCACAGGCCTGGCCATACTGAAAGCCGCTGAGGCCGAGTTCGGCCCCTGGCCGGCGATGCGGATCACGCGTCACGCCCTGGTCTACGGCTCGCGCTATTTCGAAAACGTGCCCAACGGCACGCTCTTCGCCGTAGGAGAAGAAGCGTGACGGCCGGCCTGATCAGGGGCGATCGAAACTGCCGGCGACAGACGGTTTTATTATTTTAAGAGATCGCGAAACGGGAGATTATCCTCGCCAATGAGAACAGAAGGCGGACCATGAACAGAAAAGTCATATATGGAGCTGACGAAATAGCCGGGGCCATGTCCATAATGGCCACGGACATTCTGGCTCTGAACAATGAAGAGCCCCTCCTCATAGGCATTCGCCGCGGCGGCCTTATAATCTGCGACCGTTTGACGGAACTGATCGGCCAGCGCCTTGGGCGCCGGCCGGCCCAGGGCGTAATAGACATAAACCTCTATCGCGACGACTGGACCCGCGCCAGGGCTTTGCCTAAAGTGGGCAAAACGGAAATTCCCTTTCGCCTCGACGACAAGAGAGTGATTCTGATCGACGATGTTCTCTACACCGGCCGCACCGTACGCGCGGCGCTGGAAGCCCTGGTTGAATTCGGACGCCCCTCCCGTATTGAATTGGCCGTTCTGGTCGATCGCGGCCACAGGGAAATGCCGATTGAAGCCAACTATGCGCCTTTTAAAATAACCACCAAACGAGACGAGCGGGTCAACGTTAATTTCAAACGCGAAGACGGCCCCAGCGTTGATGAAGTGGTGTCGGAGGATTTATGAGTCTATTTGATTTTCAACGAATGAAACGGCTGCCGCCTTATGTTTTCGCCGCCGTCATTGAATCTAAAATGGCGGCTCGCCGCGCCGGAGAAGACATCATCGACCTGGGCATGGGCAATCCCGATATCGGCACCCCCCGGCATATAGTCGAAAAGCTTCTTGAGGCGGCCCAGAAGGAATCGAACCACCGCTATTCCGCGTCGCGCGGCATCACCAAACTGCGACACGCCATCACCGGCTGGTACGGTCGCCGATTCGGCGTCGATTTGGACCCGGACGCCGAAACAGTGGTGACCATGGGGGCCAAAGAAGGCTTGGCGCACCTGACCCTGGCCACCATCACCCCCGGCGAAGTCGTGCTGGCTCCGGATCCCACCTATCCGATTCATGCCTATGCGGCCATTATCTCCGGCGGCGACCTCAGAAGCGTGCCCATCGGCCCCGACCGCGACTTTTTCGAAGACCTTCAGGTCGCCGTGCGCCAGACCTGGCCGCGGCCGCGCATGCTGGTCATATCCTTTCCCCATAACCCCACCGGTAAAGTGGTGGAGTTGTCATTTTTTGAAAAAATAGTTGATTTCTGTAAAGAAAACAAGATACTGGTAGTTCACGACCTGGCTTACGCCGACTTGTGCTTCGATGGCTACAAAGCGCCCAGTTTTCTGCAGGTGAAAGGCGCCAAAGATATCGGCGTGGAAGTGTTTTCCATGTCTAAAAGCTACAGCATGGCCGGCTGGCGCATCGGTTATGTCTGCGGCAACAGGGAAATGGTCGCCGCCCTGACTCGCATTAAGAGCTACCTTGACTACGGCGCTTTTCAACCTATACAGATAGCCTCCATCATCGCGCTGAACGAAGGGCAGGAGTGCGTCGACGAAATAGTCGGCGTCTATAAGGAGCGTCGCGACGCCCTGGTCGGCGGTCTGGAGCGCGCCGGCTGGAACGTTCCTTCGCCCAAGGGCTCCATGTTCATCTGGGCCAAAATTCCAGAACGTTTCAGTCATCTGGATTCAGTCGAATTCTCCAAAATGCTCATCCGAGAAGCTAAAGTAGCCGTCTCTCCAGGCCTCGGCTTCGGCAGCGGCGGCGAGGGCTATGTCCGTTTTGCCCTGGTGGAGAACGTGCAACGCATCAATCAAGCCGCACGAGGCATAAAAAAGGTTTTTTCCTGAACCATACCCTACCTGGCGGAAAGCGGCTTTACAAAAGTGTATTCACTGCAGACAAAAGTCGGTATTTTGGGTTGCGGCAATGTCGGCGCCGGCGTTGTCCGAATGTTGTTGGAAGATGCCGACTTCATTAATCAGAAAATGGGTTGGCCCCTGACCCTGGTCAAAGTGGCCGTGCGCGACAAGAATTTGAGGCGTTGCTGCCCTCTTCCGCCGGAACTTTTGACCGACGACCCCGGCGATATCGTCGGCAACCCGGACATTGAGGTGGTGGCGGAGCTTATAGGCGGCATTGAACCGGCCAGAACCCTTATTCTCAAGGCCATCGCCTGCGGCCAGCATGTGGTCACGGCCAATAAGGCTCTGCTGGCCCTGCACGGCCGCGAAATTTTTGAAGCGGCGGCGGCCAACAAAGT
>JAISRV010000077.1 GCA_031273445.1 Candidatus Adiutrix sp.
GATTCATTCAGTATTTCTCCCTTCCAGCGGTGGATGTCCCGAACGCTTTGGAAAAGCCGGGCCTGATTGTGTTTTTTTTCCGCCTCGATATGGGTCGCGAAGGCCAGAATCTCCGCGCACGACAGGCGGACGCCGCGGGCCCGGCCGATCTGGTCGAGCCAGCCGGCCAGGGCGGCTTCGTTCAGGCCCGAAGGGGCGTGGAGGGTCTGGGCGACCGTGCGCACCGTCAGGCCCACGTAGCGCCGCAGCACCAGGGGGGGATGCCCGGCGTAGCCCAAGAGGCGCGCGCCGTTGCCGATCAGGCCGGCCTTGCCGAAATCAAGGTTCGGCCTGGTTCGCCGGGGCGCGCCGAAGCGGCCGACGGCGGCCAGGGCCAACAGGCCGGCCGTGGCGCAGAGCAGAATGGCGACGATCACGAACGGGAAGCTGAACAGCAGTTTGAACGGCTCTGCCTGAACTTTCCGAAAACCGTGCGCGGCCTCGTCAAAGACGATGGGCGCGGCGGGGCCGCCGTCATCGGCCGCGCTTATGAGCCCGCCCAACAGGGCGACCATAAAGGCCGCGTTGTCGCCCTTGAACAGCCCGTGATTGGACATGACGTCCGGGTCGGACAAAACCCATATCACCCCGCCGTCGTAGTCGAGTTCGCCCACCAACAGGCCTTCGTCGGCCGCCGCCACCGCCCTCAGCCCGCTGTCGCGGAGCAGTTGAATTTGTCCCGAACCGGCCGGGGCCGGGCCCAGCTCGTTAGTCGCCCATTTAAGCGGCCAGGGAACGCGCGCCACCTGGACGCGCCGCCCGGCCTCCGCCGGTGACGGCGATCCGGCGGACGGCGGAAGATCGGCGCCGCAGCTCCGCAGCGCCGTCTCCAGGGTCTGCTGGACGGTCGCCGGCGAAAGGAGCGTCGCCCCGCCTACCCAGCCGCGCCGGTCGGCGTTCCGAAACCCGCGCCATTTCGGCAGAACCAGGAGCAGCCTAGGCGCGGCCGCCGGCTCGAAGCCGCCGGCTTCAGACAGGTGTTCCAGCTTTGGCTCGGCCATGATAAAGGTTCCCGCCGCCCGGAGCGGATCGCCGCCCAAGCGGCGGCTGACCGGCCAGCCCAGACGGCGCAGCATGTCGTAGAACCCGGCATGGCCGATGGCCGAAACGGAAAAACTGTTCGCTCCGAAGCTGTCGTCGCCGACCGCCGGCGCCGGTTCGGGGCCGTAAGCCCTCAGGAGAACAGAAGCGGCCAACAGCCCAACGGCGGCCGCCGCCAGCACGGCTATGGCCGCGGGGGAAAAGGAAGCGGAGCCTTTCACGCGGGGCCGCCCTTCCGCAAAGCCAGGGTCAGGTTTTCAAAGCTCCGGCGGCAGGCCGCGTATTCTTCGGCCCCCGGTTCATGGGCCCCGAAATACGATATCTCGACCCGCCCGATGATGTCGGCGAAAGCGGCCCGGGCTTCGGCGCCGAGGCTGAGGCCGCGCAGAATTTCCCGGCTGGTGAGGGAAGCGGCGATGGCGACGTCGAGGCGTCGCCGCAATTCGTTGACGCTGCGGAGAAGAAGAATATGCATGGCCTGGGCGAAATTGCCGGCCCGGGCCAGTTCATCGGCCTCAAGCTGGGCCGCGTCCATGCGGCCGGCGGCCGCCGCGGCCGGTTCGGCCCTTTTTTCCGCGGCTTCGTCCCGGCGCGGGCGCCTGACGCCGCCCAAGCTGTTGCGCAGGGCCATGACCACGACGGCCAGAACCACCAGCCCCGCGCCGCAGAGCAGCACTTCGGCGAAGCCGTCCAAAAAGCCCCCGGGCGCCCAATCGAAGCGCAGCCATTCCAAATCCGGAAGGTCGTCGGCCGGAAACTCGGTTTGAAGATCAAGAGAACGCCTGGAAGCCTCCAGGGCCCGGCGCGCCGCGGGGGCGGGGTCCGGGTCGGGGGCGGCGCCGGCGGGCCGCGGCGCGGCCAGGAGCGCCGCCGCGGCCAGGAAGGCCGCCGCCGGCATTTTTAGGCTGACCAGCGGGCAAAATCGCAGCGCCCTCCCAAATTTACCCGACGAAGCCATAGGCGTTTTTGCCTTTGTTTTTGACCATATACATGGCCTCGTCCGCCGCTTTGATCAGCGCGGCCCCGTCGAGGCCATGTTCGGGGAAAATGGCTATGCCGATGCTGGCCCCGATTTTACAGCTTTTATCCCGCAGGTTTATGGGTTCAGTCAGTTTTTTGATGATTTTGCCGGCCACGACCCCGGCGTCGTCGGCCTTTAGGATGCGGGACAGAACGACGAGGAACTCGTCGCCGCCGATGCGCCCCACCAGATCCGATTCACGCACGCTGCCGGTCAGCTTTTCGGCCACGCGGCGCAGCACCGCGTCGCCGGTTTGGTGCCCGAAGGCGTCGTTGACCGCCTTAAAGCCGTCCAGGTCGACAAACATCACCGCGGAGGAAAAGTCGCCCCGTTTGGCCAGGCTCAATATCTGCTTCAGCCCTTCTTTGGTGCGCCTGAGGTTCGGCAGTTGGGTCAGGGGGTCATAATTGGCCAGTTGCTCGACCTCCAGGAGGCGATGGCTGGCCAGCATCGCCGCCAGATAATTGCTGACGGTCTGCACCGACTCCACGTCGCTGCGGCCGAGCCTGGGGGAATAGGGCATCTGCTCCAGAAGCCGTCCCGTCAACAGAACGGCGATGACGTCATTGTGCAGCACGATCGGGGAAGAAATCAGATACGGCAGGAGCAGGGCCTCGCGCAGCGGGGCCAGACGGTCGACGGGGTCGGCGCTGGTGATAAGCACTGGATGATGCGGTTCGAGCATCTCCGGCTCAAGCTTCAGGCGTTGGCTCTCGACGAGCTTTTTCTCCTGGGGCGTGTAGCCCTGCAAAACCGAAGCGCGGAACCGGCCTTTATCCGCGCCGGGAATCAGCACGGCGGTGCGCTGCATGTCGAGCGCGGCGTTGAGGCGGCGGGAGACGGAGGTGAAGACGTCGTCGTAATCAAGCTCCCGGCCTATCGCCACGGCCAGATCGGCCATGAGCCGAAAGCCGCGGCGTTTTTGCTCCAGCTCATGGCGAATGGCTATGGACTGGGCGTCGATCATCATCATCCGGGCCAGGGTCCGCTCGGTCATGCGCCGCATATAGTCGACTTCCAGGCGCAGTTCATCCGCTTCGGACAAGGGCCCGTCTTTGGCGGCGCGCTTCATTGCGGCACGCTGAACAGGCAGAAAACGCCGGTCCAATCCAGACCCCTGGATTTGCCCTTGACCGGGGCAATCTCCACGCCGGAGTAAATGCCCATAAGCGGCGCCCTACCGGCCACGACTCGCTGAACGGTCAGGGCGTCTTCCAGGTCTGTGCCCGCATAGCCGGCGGCGCGCCCGGCGCAGTTGACGTAAAACGCGAACACGGGCTTGCGGCCGCCGAGCCCGGCGA
>JAISRV010000088.1 GCA_031273445.1 Candidatus Adiutrix sp.
CCCAGGCCGAACAGATGGGCCTTCTGGGCGACGACATTCTCGGCAGCGGCTTCACCTTCCATCTGCGCATCAAAGAAGGCGCCGGCGCCTTCGTCTGCGGCGAGGAAACGGCCCTGATCAGATCCATTGAAGGCAAGCGCGGCATGCCCATAGCCAGGCCGCCCTTCCCGGCCATCTCCGGTCTGTGGGAAAAGCCCACCAACAACAACAACGTGGAAACCTGGGCCAACATCCCCCCCATAGTCCTGAACGGGGCTAAATGGTACACCCAGTTCGGCACGCCGAAATCAAAGGGCACCAAGGTCTTCGCCCTCACCGGCAAACTCCGTCACACCGGCCTGGCCGAAGTGCCCATGGGCATGACCATGCGGGAGATCATCTTCGACATCGGCGGCGGCATTCTGGGCGGCAAAAAATTCAAAGCCGTGCAGATCGGCGGCCCCTCCGGGGGCTGTCTGCCGGCCGAGCTCATAGACCGCCCGGTGGACTATGATTCGCTCATAGAAGTCGGGGCCATGATGGGTTCAGGCGGTTTGGTGGTGGTCGACGAGGACACCTGCATGGTCGACCTGGCCCGCTTCTTTCTGACTTTTACCCGCTCCGAAAGTTGCGGCAAGTGTACGCCCTGCCGTGAAGGCACCACCAGGATGCTGGAAATTCTGAACAACATCACCTCTGGAAAGGGCCAGGCCGGCGACATAGAGCTTTTGGAGGAATTGGCCCGTAACATCAAGCTTTCGGCTCTCTGCGGCTTGGGCCAGACCTGCCCCAACCCCATTTTGTCGACCCTTAGATACTTTCGCCATGAATACGAAGCCCATATCTACGACCGCACCTGTCCGGCCAAGCAGTGCACCGATCTATTGAACTTCTGGATTGATCCGGACAAGTGCATCGGCTGCGGGGCCTGCAAAAAGGTCTGCCCGGTCGAGGCCATAACCGGCGAAAAGAAGCTGCCGCACGCCATTGATCCAGTCAAGTGCATCAAGTGCGGTTCCTGCATCGACGTCTGCCGCAAGGCCAAGGCCGTGACCAAAAGATAGGGGAGGAAAAACACATGAGCAACAACGTCACATTGACCATAGACGGCCAGAGCGTAACCGTGCCGGCCGGCGTCTCCATCTGGGCCGCGGCCCGCAAGGTGGGCATTCATATACCGACTCTCTGCCACCATTTCGACGTCAAGCCTTATGCCGGCTGCCGCGTCTGCGTGGTTGAGGTGGAGGGCGCCAGGGCCTTGGCCGCCGCCTGCGCCTTCCCGGTCAACGAAGGCATGGTGGTGAAAACCAACACCGCCAAAGTCCGCGAAGCGCGCAAGCTGGTGGTGGAACTGCTTTTAGCCAACCACCCCCGCGAGTGCCTGACCTGCGACCGCAACCAGAACTGCCAGCTGCAGGAGCTGGCCCTGGAAATGGGCATTCACAAAGTCCGCTTCAAGGGCGCCAAACCCAACTGGCCCATAGACGACTCCAACCCCTGCATCGTGCGCGACCAGAACAAGTGCGTGCTCTGCGGCCGCTGCGTGCGCATCTGCAGCGAAAAGCAGACCGTCAACGTCTATACTTTCGCCAACCGCGGCTTCGACTCCACCGTCACCGCCGCTTTCAACAAGGGCCTGGGCAAGGTCAAATGCACCTACTGCGGCCAATGTTCGGCCATCTGCCCGACCGGCGCCATCACCGTCAAAGACGATTCGGAAAAAGTCATGGCCGCCATCAACGACCCTGACAAGATCGTCATCGTCCAGACCGCCCCGGCCGTGCGCGTGGCCCTGGGCGAAATATTCGGCGGCGAACCCGGCGAAATAGTCACTGGCCAGATGGTGGCCGCCTTGAAGATTCTCGGTTTCGACCGAGTGCTCGACACCAACTTCACGGCGGACCTAACCATCATGGAAGAGGCGGCCGAATTTCTCGACCGCTTCAAAAGCAACTGGGACATGCCCATGATCACCAGTTGTTCCCCCGGCTGGATCAACTTCCTGGAGTTGTTCTATCCCGATCTGGTCAAACATCATTCATCCTGCAAAAGCCCGCAGCAGATGTTCGGCGCCGTGGTCAAAACCTATTACGCCCAGGAAAAGAGGCTTGATCCCAAGAAAATCGTTTCCGTCTCCATCATGCCCTGCACGGCCAAAAAATTCGAGGCCCTGCGGCCGGAAATGCGCACCAGCGGCTTTCAGGATGTGGACTACGTCCTGACCACCCGTGAACTGGGTCGCCTGTTGATGTCTTCCGGCATTCGCTTCAAGGATCTCAAGCCCCAGAAATACGACAACATCATGGGTCTGGGCAGCGGCGCCGGCACCATATTCGGCAACACCGGCGGGGTTATGGAGGCGGCTCTGCGCACCGCCTACGAAAAAGTGACCGGCAAGCCCCTCCAGAACCTGGAGTTCAATGTGGTGCGCGGCATGGGCGGCATCCGCGAGGCCGACATTGACCTCGACGGCGTCCAGATCCGCGTGGCCGTGGCTCATGGTCTCGGCAATGCCCGTCAGGTCATGGAGAGCATCAAACAAGGCAACCGTAACCGCTGGGACTTCATTGAAGTAATGGCCTGCCCCGGCGGCTGCATCGCCGGCGGCGGACAGCCCATCTCCAAGGACATCAACTTCAGGGCCAAACGCATCGCCGGCCTCTATGAAGACGACAGAAACCTGGCTCTTCGCAAAAGCCATGAAAACCCTGAAATCATCGCCATATATCGCGATTTTCTGGGAGAACCGGGCGGCCATAAATCCCACAAGTTCCTGCATACCGTGCTGGTCAAGCAGGATCGAGAGATTGACGCCAACTGATTTATTGTGATATAATAAAATAGAATAGCTGGCGGCCCCGGGTTATAAATTACTTCACCCGAGGCCGCCAGACGCCTTAAGGGCGAAACCGCCCGCGACCCGGTCATTCGCCAAGGCCAGAAAACTCTTCTCCGCGAGTGAGGATAAAACGCTTCAGCCGGGCGTGCCCATTTTCGGCCGGGGAGGCCGGAAGATCGGATGGAATTTATGAAAAATACATACGGCCAAAGCTTCATAGATGATCAGGCCATTTTCGACCTGCTGGAGCGCGGCCAAACCGCCGCGGCGGACAAGGGCCGAGTGCGCGGCATTCTGGAAAAAGCCGCTGAGGCCCGCGGCCTGAGCCTGGAAGAAGCCGGAGTTCTGATTCAACTGACCGACCCCGAACTCCTGGCGGAGCTGTATCATGTGGCCGGCCAGGTCAAGGAAAGCATCTACGGCCATCGTCTGGTGCTGTTTGCTCCTCTGTATCTTTCCGACTTCTGCGTCAACAATTGCTGTTACTGCGGTTATCAGCACAACAGCCCGCATAAGCGCCGCAAACTCACCATACAGGAGATCGCCGACGAAACCCAGGCCATACTGGCCATGGGCCACAAGCGCCTGGCCCTGGAACAGGGCGAGCATCCGCGCCAAAATCCCATAGAGTATGTCCTGGAGGCTTTGGAAGTCATTTACGCTCAGCGCTATAACGGCTCAAATATCCGCAGGGTCAACGTCAACATCGCCGCCACCACTGTGGAAAATTACCGCCGCCTCAAAGACGCGGGCATCGGCACTTACGTTCTGTTTCAGGAAACGTATCACCGGGACACCTATAAAAAAATACACCGCGGCTTAAAAGCCGACTTCGAGCGCCAGCTTTTCGCCATGCACCGGGCCATGGAAGGCGGGGTGGACGACGTGGGCCTGGGGGCTCTCTTCGGCCTGTATAACTGGCGCTTCGACGTGCTGGCCATGCTGACCCACGCCGAAGTTCTGGAACGGGACATGGGCGTGGGGCCCCACACTTTTTCCGTGCCGCGCGTCCGTGAAGCGGCCGGCGTAGACCTGGAAATGTTCCTGGATCCCGTCTCCGACGCCGATTTTAAAAAGCTGGTGGCTGTTTTGCGGCTGACCGCGCCTTACGCCGGCATGCTTCTGTCCACCCGCGAGAGCCTGGAATTAAGGCGCGAGGTCATCGCCGTGGGCATATCCCAGATCAGCGCCGGCTCGCGCACCGGGGTGGGCGGTTATTTCGTGGCCCCGGAAGGCGAAGACCGCCAGAAACCGCAATTCGAAGTGGAAGACACCCGCACTCCGGTGGAAGTCATTCAAAGTCTGGTGGACGCGGGCTATTGGCCCAGTTTCTGCACCGCCTGTTACCGCAGCGGGCGCACCGGCGACCGTTTCATGAAGCTGGCCAAAAGCGGCCAGATCCAGAACGTCTGCGGCCCCAACGCCTTGTTGACTTTTCAGGAGTATCTGCGCGACTTCGGCGACGCCCGTTTAAAAACAAGCGGCGAGGCTTTGATAGAAAAAGCCCTGTCTGAAATAGACAACGCCAGGATGCGTGAAGTTACGGCCGCCAAGCTCCAGGGCATACGCCAGGGCGCTTTCGACCTGCGCTTCTAGATTTTTGAATAAGGACGGCGAAGCATGCAGACCACCCCCCGCTCCAACCGACTGGCCATCGCCTTCTTCGGCCGCCGCAACGTCGGCAAGTCCTCCCTGGTCAATGCCCTTACCGGTCAGGAGGTGTCGCTGGTCTCGCCGGCGCCCGGCTCCACCGCTGACCCTGTTTCAAAAAGCATGGAACTTTTGCCCATTGGTCCCATCACCGTCATCGACACCGCCGGGCTGGACGACGAAGGCGAACTGGGCACGGAAAAAATACGGCGGGCCAAAGATATCCTGGCTCGCTCCGATCTGGCTGTTCTGGTCTGCGACGTCAACGACCCGGACAAATCCCTGGAAGCCGATTGGCTCAAAAACATGGCCGAACAGGGCGACCGCATTCTGGTGGCGGAAAACAAAATCGACAAAGCCCCCGGCTTCCAGCCGGAGTGGCTGCCTTTACCCCTGCCCAAGGTGCGCGTCAGCGCCTCCACCGGCGAAGGCCTGGATTTGTTTAAAGAGGCGCTGGTGACCCTGGCCGCTCAGAGCCCGACGGAACCTTCGCTCATCGCCGGGCTCTTTCCCCGCGGCTCAATTTTCATGCTGGTCGCTCCGCAGGATATTCAAGCCCCCAAAGGCCGCCTGATACTGCCGCAGGTTCAGGTCATCCGCGATATTCTGGATTACGGCGGGCTGGTCTCCGTGGCCGCCTTCAACGATCTGGAAGCCCAGATACAGTCGCTCTCCCGGCGCCCCGATCTGGTTATCGTCGATGCCCAGGTCTTTGGACGGGTGGTCAAAATTTTGCCTGAAGACTGGCCCATAACGGCTTTTTCCATTATTATGGCCAGGGCCAAGGGCGATCTGAAAGTGCTGACGGAAGGGGCGCGGCATATCGACCAATTGCGGGAAAATTCCCGGGTTCTGATCGCCGAAGCCTGCACTCATCACGCCCTGGCCAATGACATCGCCAGGGAACAACTGCCCAAACGTTTGCGGGAAAAAACCGGCCCCGGCCTCAGAATCGACATAATGGCCGGGAACGACTTTCCCGCCAACCTGGCGGATTACGACCTGGTGATCAGTTGCGGCGGCTGCATGATCACCAGGGGCCACTATATGTCTCGCATGAAAAAAGCCCTGGCGGCCGGAACGCCGATGACCAATTTTGGGCTGGTTCTGGCCTATTTCAGCGGCCAGTTGGAGAGGGCCGTGGCTGTTTTCAAGTAGCGTTGTAGAAAGGGGTTTTTGACGTTCAGGGTGTTGCCGGTGAAGGCGTTTCCGCCGCTGACATATCCGCCGTACAGACTGCCGCCGATGCCGGTATTGCCTTGAAGCGTAACCGTGTTGTTTATGGCCTCATTACCGGCATTATTGGAACTGCCGGTGCCCCCCCCCGAAAACATCATAGGTCACGTTGGCATCAATAATGGTCACGTTGTTGCCGGAAGCGGAGGACGCGGCGCTTGATGAGCCGTCGACTGTTCCTCCGACGACACTGTCAATCGTGCCGCCGTTGGTGATATGGACGGTGTTGTTGTTGGCCGTGGCGGAGGCGGAGGCGCTTTGGGCCGCTCCGCCGTTGACGTAGACGAGGCTCAAAAAAATTTTTCTGCTTTTCCTTTTCTTCCCCGTAGGGGCGAGAGCGGTTGCCCTGTCGGCCCGCCCTCGCCCCTCCGGAAGACAAAACTCCAACCCTGGGCAGACAGCCCCGCCCCAGCCGACCAAAAACCAACCGCGGCCAATATGGGGAAAAAGATACGCCCGCCGCCGCTTGTCTAAGCCGCAGGCGAGTTGCGGCGGCGGCTACGCCATCACCGGGGTCCAGAGGGGCAGAGCCCCTGGCGCGGGTGGGTCCAGGGCAGGGCCGCGCAGGCCCTCCCCTGGCGGGGATTTACGGCGAGGCAAGGCGCCATGCGGCCTACCAGTGGTCTTCGCCGAGTTCGGCGACGCGTTTCAGCCTGGGGCTCAGAAGCCAATAGTAATAGACGATCATGAATAAGCCGAGAAAGCACAAGGTCAGGGAAACCAGATCAATATAGAATTTGGTCATGAGGTCGTCCAATTCGTCGAACTTCAGAACCGTTATGTCCATACGGGTGATGATCAGCCCCCATGATCCCAAAATAGTCAGGCTGAAAGAAAATATCAATTTCCAGACCAGGCCCCGCAATGAAACCCCTTTTTTTAAGATCATGCCTTACCCTCAGGAACAGAGAAACGTCTGTCGTATTTTATTGACGATTTCCGCCAAGTTGAAGTTAGCGCCAGTCAAAACCGCCCAGCGGGCATTTTGAGACCACCAGGCTGAAAGGCTCCTGATCGCGCTTGAAAGCCGCCTTTTTGTAGCCGCTCAGAACCCAGGCCACCGTCATGGGGGAATGGCCGCCTTCTTTGGCGATGGCGGCGCCGCTCTGGCCCCCTTCAAGATGCCGGCTCAGGATGTCGTCCAGAACCTCATAGGGCGGCAACGAATCCTGATCGGTCTGACCCGGGCGCAATTCGGCGGACGGGGCGCGGGCGATGATCCCCTTCGGGATCATCTCCTTTTCGCGGTTGAGCCAGCGAGCCAATTCATATAGCCGCGTCTTGTAGACGTCGCCTATGGGGGCAATGGCGCCGCAACTGTCGCCGTAAAGCGTGCAGTAGCCCATGGCCCCCTCGCTTTTATTGCCGGTGGCCAGAAGGAGGCGATCCTC
>JAISRV010000125.1 GCA_031273445.1 Candidatus Adiutrix sp.
GTCGGGCCGGAATTGATTTACATGGAATGGCTGGTCTGCGGCGGCATTTTCATCTTCTGCGCCATTTTCGCCAAAGAGCCGGCCGGCCGCCTGATCCCGGAAAAAACCGCGGCCGCCGCGCCCCAGGCCGACGCGGCCGGTCAACTCGAAATCAAAGGAGCCCCCGCCATATGAGCCGCCATATCGCCTACGAAGCGCTCCTGAAGCACGCCGGCGACATTCTGGCCCGCGGCTTCGGCTATTCCGAGGAAGAAGCCCGCATCACCGCGCGGGTGCTGGTGGAGGCGGACGCGCGCGGCATTCCCTCGCATGGCGTTTCACGCCTGGCCTTCTACCGCGTAAATTTGTCGCAGGGCCACGCCCGGCCCGGGGCCGAGCCCGAGGTCGTCTGGCGGACCCCCTGCTCAATCGTGGTCGACGGCCACGACGGCGTGGGCTGCTACATCACGGACTGGAGCGTCAGGAAGATGCTGGAGCTGGCCGAAAGCTCCGGCACGGCCTACTGCGCCGTGCGCAATTCCAACCATTACGGCATCGCCGGGCTGTGGGCCGAGGAAATAGCCCGCCATGACATGATCGGCATGGCCTTCACCAATTCCTACATCGCCGGCACCCCCACCTTCGGCCGCCGCAGGATTCTGGGCACCAACCCCATCGCCGTGGGCGTGCCCGAAGCCGGCGGACGCGTCTTCCTTCTCGACATGGCCACCACCACCGTGGCCCACGGCAAGGTCGAACTTTACGACCGCCGCCGGAAACCCATGCCTCAGGGCTGGGTGATTGATGAAAACGGCTGCGGCGTCACCGACGCCACGGCCTTCGAAAAGGTCTTTTACGACGGCAAATTCGGCGGCCACCTGTTTCTGGGCGGCGAAGGAGAAGAGACCGGCGGGCACAAAGGCTTCGGCCTGGGGCTTCTGGTGGAGCTGCTCTGCTCCGGCCTCTCCCTGGGGGCCAGCAGCCTCAACACCTTCCCCAAAGGCGGCGGCGGCGGCATCACCCATTTCTTCAGCGCCATGAAGCTGGATCTCTTCGGCGACCCGACGGCCCTGAAGACCCATATCGGCGGCATCATCGACGACATCCGGCAGAGCGAAAAAATCGCGGGGCACGACCGCATTTTCATCCATGGAGAAAAAGAGGCCGAATCACGGGCCAGGGCTATGAAGGAAGGCGTCTACCTAGACGACGCCACCTGTTCGTATCTGGCCGGGCTCGCGAAAGAATTCGGCCTGACTGAACTGAAAGGCCTGAGCCAATGCGCGGCCTGACGACCCGGGAAATAAAAATTCCCTACGGCAACCGCCGTCTGTCCTGCTTCCTAGAGGCGGAACGGGCGGTCAACATCCTCCGGCCGGCGGCCGCGCCGGCCGGGGCGGCCCGCCCGGAAATCGAAATAATAGCGGAGGCCCTGGCCGCCCCTATAGCTTCGCCGCCTCTGGCGGAACTGGCCCGCGGCAAGAAGAACGTGGTCGTTTTGACCAGCGACCACACCCGCCCCGTGCCCAGCCGGCTGACCCTCCCGCCCATGCTGGCCGAAATACGCCGGGCCTCCCCGGAGGCCCGGATAACCGTTCTGATCGGCGTCGGCAGCCACCGGGCTTCCACCCGGGAGGAAATGGCGGAAAAATTCGGCGCGGACTTCGTGGCCCGTGAACACGTCATCAACCACGATCCGCACGACGCGGCCAACCTCGTCTCCCTGGGCCGTCTGCCTTCAGGGGGCGAACTTGTCCTCAACCGCCTGGCCGTCGAAGCGGACCTGTTGGCGGCCGACGGCTTCATTGAGCCGCATCAGTTCGCCGGCTTCAGCGGCGGGCGGAAAAGCGTTCTGCCCGGCATAGCCGGCCTGGGCACGGTTCTGGCCAGTCATAACGCCGAGTTCACCGTCCATCCCCAGGCCCGCCCGGGCAGCCTGGAAGGCAACCCCTTCCAGACCGACATGGTCGAGGCCGCGCGCCGGGCCAAACTGGCTTTCATCCTCAACGTGACCCTCAGCCACGACAAACGGGTTTCCGCCGCCTTCGCCGGCGACATGGAAGAGGCCCACCTGGCCGGCTGCCGCCGCGTTTTGGCGGGCTGCGGGGTCAGGGCCGCGCCGGCGCCCATCGTCATAACTTCCAACGGCGGCTACCCGCTGGATCGGAATATTTACCAGGCGACCAAATCAATCATGGCCGCCGACCTGACCACCGCCCCCGGCGGGGTGATCATCGCGGTCAACGAGTGCCGCGACGGCCACGGCGCGGAGGGCTTCTACCGGACTTTCCGCGAGGCCGCCTCGCCGGGCGAGCTTCTGGCGGCCATAGGAAAGCGCGGCCGCGAGGAAACGCTGCCCGATCAATGGGTGACCCAACTGACGGCCAGCATTTTAGCCAGAAGGACGGTCTTCATGGTGAGCGAGGCCCCCCGGGAACAGGTGGAGGCCTTCGGCCTGAAGCCCGCCCCCGGGCTTCAGGAGGCCCTGGCCCTGGCCGAAAAGGCCGTCGGCGACTCCCGGGCGGCCGTGACCGTTCTGCCCGACGCGGTCGCGCTGGTTATTGAGTAATGTAAATGATTCGCCTACGCCTGGAGCCCGCCCGGCGGCCCGCCTCTGGCGGCCTCATATTTTACGTGGTATTATATCGGTAAGGATGTTTCTTAAATAAAGCGGAGATATACGGCCCGGCCGGATTTGCGGACGACATGAAAACAGTCAATGTGCGGATAAAATATGGCGGCCAGATCATGGCCTACGAGTGCGGGGAACTCAACCCCGCCCTGGGCGACTGGGTGGTGG
>JAISRV010000151.1 GCA_031273445.1 Candidatus Adiutrix sp.
GCTCCAGTCCAGGCGGGCCGGCACGGCCTCGACCAAGACCAGGGCCGAGGTCGCCTTCAGCAACCGCAAGCCTTATCGTCAGAAAGGCACCGGCCGCGCCCGCGCCGGCTCCCGCCGCTCTCCCGTCTGGCGTCATGGCGGCATTATTTTCGGCCCCAAACCGCGCGACTTCAGCCGGCGACCGCCGGCTCAGATTCGCCGCAGCGCCCTGAAGATAGTTCTGACGTCCAAACTGGCGGACAAGCGTTTGCTGGTGCTTGACTCATTCGAGCTGCCGGAAGCCAGAACCAAATTTTTCGCCCAGGCCCTCAAGGGCCTGGGGCTGCAAAAGGCCGTCGTCGTCACCCCCGGCGAAAATGAAAACCTGGAACGCTCCTCCCGCAACATTCCTGACTGCAAGGTGTTGCGTGTGGCCGGGCTCAACTGTTACGACATGTTGAACCATACCCATCTGGTTCTGCTCAAAGACAGCCTGGCCGGCATTGAAGAGAGGTTGATGAAATGAAATACGCCCACGAAGTGCTTATCCGGCCCATTGTCACCGAAAAGAGCATGATCGCCAGGGAGACCCACAACCAGTTTTTTTTCCGGGTCAACCCCGACGCCACGAAACTCGACATCGCCAACGCGGTGGAGAAGGCCTTCTCCGTCAAGGTCGTCGATGTTCAGACCGTCAACGTCATGGGCAAAAAGAAAAGGCGGGGCCGCATTGTGGGCAAGAAGGCCGATTGGAAGAAAGCCATCGTCCGTCTGGCCGCAGGCGACAGCATAAAATATTTCGAAGGCGCCTAAAAAGCCGGCCGCCTCAGGGCGGCGCATTCGCGCGCGTTAACGATATCGGAAAGGTATTAAGGCCATGGCCGTAAAAGAAGTAAAACCAACCTCGCCCGGGCGGCGCACTCAGACCTACGCCACGTTTGAGGAAATCACCAGGGCGACTCCGGAGAAGAGTCTGCTTTCGCCGCTGCCGAAAACCGGCGGCCGCAACAATCAGGGCCGCATCACCACCCGTTTTCGCGGCGGCGGCCATAAGCGTCAATATCGCCTGATAGATTTCAAACGCAACAAGCTCGATATTCCGGCCAAGGTGTTTTCCATTGAATACGACCCCAACCGCGGCGCCCGCATCGCCCTTCTGCACTATGTGGACGGCGAAAAACGCTATATCCTCGCGCCTTTGAATCTCAAGGCCGGCGACAGCGTCATCTCCAGCGAGACGGCCGACATAAAGCCGGGCAACGCCATGAGCCTGAAAGTGGTGCCTCTGGGCAGCCTGGTTCACAACGTGGAAATGAAGCCCGGCAAAGGCGGCCAGTTGGCCCGCGGCGCCGGCAATTATGCCCAGGTTATGGCCAAGGAAGGCGCCTACACCCTGTTGAAGCTGCCTTCAGGCGAAATGCGGCTTGTCCTTTCGGCCTGCAAGGCCACCATCGGCCAGTTGAGCAATACCGACCACAACAGCGTTTCCCTGGGCAAGGCCGGGCGCAAACGCTGGCTGGGGCGCCGCCCGCACGTCAGGGGCGTGGCCATGAACCCGGTCGACCACCCGCTGGGCGGCGGCGAAGGCCGCAGCTCGGGCGGCCGCCATCCCGTCTCCCCCTGGGGCCTGCCGGCCAAAGGTTTCAAGACCCGCAAGAAGAGTAAACCTTCCAATAAATTTATTGTAAAACGCCGCGCCAAGTAAGCGCTGTTTTTCGAGATAAGAGGAGAGGCACATGCCCCGCAGTGTAAAAAAGGGACCCTTTGTGGACGATCACGTCATGAGCAAGGTCACGGCCGCGGCCCAGGCCAACGACCGCCGGGTCATCAAGACCTGGAGCCGCCGCTCCACTATTATTCCCGAAATGGTCGGCCTGACTTTCGCCGTCCACAACGGCAAAAAGTTCGTGCCGGTTTTCGTGACCGAGAATATGGTCGGCCACAAGCTGGGCGAGTTCTCCCCCACGCGCACCTTCTACAGCCATGCGGCCGACAAGAAGGCCAAAAAGGGCAAGAAATAAGGCAGGGCATAAAATGGTCAAAAAACAGATATTGAGCGGCGAGGGTCTGCCGAAATATAAGAAACAGGAAAGGCCCCGCGACGAGGCCGTGGCCGTGGCCAAATTCATCCGCGTTCAGCCGGCCAAGGTGCGGATCATGGCCCGCAACATCATCGGCCAGCCCATCGGCCGGGCCGTCAATACCCTGACCTTCAGCCCCAACAAATCGGCCCAGGTTTTGCTGAAGGTGCTGAACTCGGCCCTGGCCAACGCTTCTTCCAGCAACCGCAGCCTCATCAATGACGTCGACCGACTGGTCGTTTACCGCGTCTATGTGGATTCCGGGCCCGCGCTCAAGCGTTGGCATCCCCGTTCTCAGGGGCGGGCCAACGCCATATTGAAGCGCACCAGCCACATCACCGTGGTGGTCAAGGAAGCTTAAGGCCGCCTCTGAGTTTCCGCTGAATCTATTGTACTGAGTCATAAATTCATAACTCAGGACCTAGCGTACGCCTCAGCGGCAAAAATATTTCATTCGGCGAGTCAATATATTATTTTGTTCGGTTCCGGCCGGCGGCCGGGGCGGAGGGACGGGAGGACAGGTTTTGGGTCAGAAAACACACCCCACAGGTTTCCGTTTAGGCGTGATAAAGACGTGGAGTTCACGCTGGTATGCCGGCCGTGATTTCGGCCAGCAGGTGGTTGAGGACAAGAGAATCCGCGACTATGTCAAAAAGAAGCTGGAAGCCGCCGGGGTCTCGCAGATTGAAATTGAGCGAGCGGCCAATAAGGTTAAATTGCGCATCCATACCGCCCGTCCGGGCATCGTCATCGGCAAGAAGGGCGCGGACATAGAAGTGCTTCGGCGCGAAGTGGAGAAGCTTATCCGCCGCGACGTCGTCGTCCAGGGCGAGAACGGGCCTGAAAAGAAACCTCTGCGCCGTGACGTCATGATCGATATCCAGGAAGTCCGCAAACCTGAAATCTCGGCTCAGCTGGTGGCCGAGGCCGTGGCCCAGCAACTCCAGCGCCGCGTCGCTTTTCGCCGGGCCATGAAGAAATCCATTTCCCTGGCCTTCAAATTCGGCGCCCTGGGCGTCAAGATTCACTGCGCCGGCCGGCTGGGCGGAGCTGAAATGGCTCGCCGGGAATGGTATCGTGAAGGCCGGGTGCCGTTGCACACCCTGCGGGCCGATGTCGACTATGGCTTCGCGCAGGCGAAAACCACTTACGGCATCATCGGCGTCAAGGCCTGGATCTTCAAAGGCGAAGTGCTCGACGCGGACGCCCCGGAGGCTTTTTAAGGCTCCGGGGCCGCTTTGCCGGCGACGCCGGCAAAGCGCCCGCCCAGGCTCCAGCGAAAATTGGAACGCTGTTGACACATTGGGCATTCAGTGGTACTCTTCAATGTTTGTTGATCTTCGTTCGCTGAGGCCCTATGTTTGCGGCGGCCGGTTGAGGCCGGCGCCCCTTCTTTTGATCCGCCGGAAGCGCAAAATGCCCTGATATGGGCTGAAGATATTTTTAAGGAGCCGGACAATGTTAGCCCCCAAGAGAACAAAATTCCGCAAACAGCAGAAAGGCCGCCGCGGCGGCCCGGCCAAAGGCGGCGCTCAGCTTGACTTCGGCCAGTTCGGCCTCCAGGCCGTCGGGCGCGGTTATATGACCGCCCAGCAGATTGAAGCGGCCCGTATCGCCATAAACCGCCACATCAAAAGGGGCGGCAAGGTCTGGATAAGGGTTTTCCCCGACAAGCCCGTCTGCAAAAAGCCCGCTGAAACCCGCATGGGCAAGGGCAAGGGCGCGCCGGAAGGCTGGGTGACCGTGATCAAACCCGGCCGGGTGGTTTTTGAAATGGACGGCGTTCAGGAAGCTGTGGCCCGCGAGGCCATTCGTCTGGCGGCCAACAAGCTGCCCTTCCCGACCCGTTTTATCCTGCGGGGTGAGATACTGTGAAAAGGAAAGAATTTAATGAACTGCGGGATCTTTCTCCCGAAGAATTGATCAGGAAGGAACTGGGCTTGCGCGAGGAGCTCTTCAATCTCCAGATGCAACGCGGCGTCAGCCAGTTGGAAAACCCCAGGCGCATCAGGGACGTCAGAAAAGACGTCGCCCGCATCCAGACCATCATCAGGGAACAAAAGATCAGGGAGGCCGCTTCCTCCCCCGCCAGAGAGGCCTAATCGTGGAAGAATTAAGGCGCTTAAACAAGGTGATGACCGGCGTGGTCGTCTCAGACAAGATGGACAAGACGGTGGTCGTTCTGGTCAACCGCATGATCAAGCATCCCGTCTACAAAAAATATATACGCCGTCGGGCCAAATTCATGGCCCATGACGAGCGCAACAGCGCCCGCATGGGCGACACTGTGGAAATCATACAGTCCCGCCCTTTGTCGCGCTTAAAACGCTGGCGTTTGACCAAAATCGTCGCGCGGCGCGCCTGATTCCCATTCAGGCGGCCTGAAACGTTTTTTCGGGCCGATGGGGGGGTGGGGCCGCGGGTTCATAATTCCTCTGGAAGCGAACCGCCGGCCGCGGCGGGCCTTCGCTTCTTTGCGTGAAAAGCGAGCGGGGCCGTTGTGGTTCCGGCGCTGTGGAGAACAAATCATGATTCAGCCGGAAACAAGATTGACAGTGGCGGACAATTCAGGCGCCAAGCAGGTTTATTGCATCAAGGTGCTGGGCGGCAGCCGCCGCCGTTACGCCTCTGTGGGCGATATTATCGTTGTTTCG
>JAISRV010000153.1 GCA_031273445.1 Candidatus Adiutrix sp.
GTCCCACAGCGAGCGCTTGCCGTAGACCACTTCGTCGTGCGACAGCGGCAGACAGAAGTTTTCGTTGAAAGCGTAGAGAAGGGCGAAGGTGAGCCGGTCCATATGATAGCGCCGGTAAATGGCGTCTTTCGACATAAAGCCCAACATGTCGTGCATCCAGCCCATGTTCCATTTGAACATGAAGCCCAGGCCGCCCAGATGCACCGGGCGGGAGACGGCCGGGAAGGCGGTGGATTCCTCGGCTATGGTCATGGCGCCGGGGTGCATTTCGTAGAGTTTGGTGTTCAGGGTTTTCAGAAATTCCAGGGCCTCGAGGTTTTCCCGGCCGCCGTAGCGGTTGGGCAGCCATTCCCCGGCTTTGCGGGAGTAGTCAAGATAGAGCATGGAGGCGACCGCGTCCACGCGCAGGGCGTCGACGTGAAACTGATCCACCCAGAACAGGGCGTTGGCCACGAGGAAGTTTTTGACTTCGTTGCGGCCGTAATTGAAAATGAGGGTGCCCCAGTCGCGGTGCGCGCCCAGGCGCGGGTCCGCGTGTTCATAGAGGTGGGTGCCGTCGAAATATTCCAGGGCGAAGGAGTCGCGGGGGAAGTGGGCCGGCACCCAGTCCATGATGACGCCCAGACCGGCCTGGTGCAGGCGGTCGATGAGGCGGCGCAGATCGTCAGGTGAGCCGAAGCGCGAAGTCGGGGCGTAATAGCCGGTCACCTGATAGCCCCAGGAGGCGTCGAAAGGGTGCTCGGCCAGGGGCATGAATTCGACCCAGTTGAAGCCCATGTCCTGAAGGTAGGGAACCAGTTGATCGGCGGCTTCACGGTAACTGAGCCACTCCCAGCCGTTTTTTTTGCGCCACGAACCCAGATGAATTTCATAGATGCTCATGGGGCCGGCCAGGAAGTCGGTTTCGGCCCGACGCCTGATCCAGTCCTGATCATTCCAGACGTAACGGCCCAGGTCGTAAACCACGGAAGCCGTCTTGGGGCGCTGCTCCATCTGGAAAGCCATCGGATCGCTTTTGATAAGAAGGTCGCCCGCGGCAGTGGTTATTTCATATTTGTAGAGCGTCCCCGCCGCGGCGTGGGGGACGAACAGCTCCCAGACGCCGCTGGAGCCGCGCGGCCGCATGGGGTGACGCCGCCCGTCCCAGAAATTGCCGTCGCCGACCACGCTGACTTTCCGGGCCGAGGGGGCCCAGACCGCGAACAGAACTCCCCTGACTCCTTCATGAGTCAGGGGGTGGGCGCCCAGCTTGTGATAAATCTGGTAATGGTTGCCCTGGTTCCACAGGAAAAGGTCGAACTCGGAGAGAACCGGGCGGAAGGAGTAGGCGTCGTAGAAACTGGAAAAGCCGCTTGGGCCGAAATCGGCCCGCAGGCGGTAGGGGGAGAAATCGTGCGGGCCGGCCTTGAAAGCCTCGAAAAGACCGTCCGGGCAGGCTTTTCCCAGGGTCAGCGGGCCGTCTTCCAGCAAGGCCGAGACCGCCTCGGCGCCTGGGATATAGGCCCGGAACATGGCCCCGGAGAGGCCGTCGCGCCGCGCCGGGTGCGCGCCGAGAACAGAAAATGGGTCCGACAATTGCCCGTTTAGCAGCCTTTCGGCCATTTTATCCATGTTGTTCCCCTTCAGCCGTGATTTACCTTTTCCTCATCATAGCATATAATGGCCCAAACTGGTATGGCCTATTCGCGACGACAGCGCGAATTTACGATTCTGGGCGACAGCGCGTCGACGACTCGGAATGTTTTCAGCCGGCTCGTAAGGCCAGGGCCGGCCGATTTTAAAAAAATAAGGCGGCCGGCTGTTTCAGCCGGCCGCCGAACGGGATTGAACGACAATGAGTACGGCATTGATGCTGGGGGCGGCCGCTTTTCTGGTGCTTCTGAACGGCATGTTCGTGGCGGCCGAGTTCGCTTTCGTCAAAGTGCGCTCCACCCGCTTGGAGATTCTGGCCAAAGCGGGACACGCCCGGGCCCAGGCCGCCCTTTTCGGCCTGGAGCGCCTGGACGCTTATCTTTCCGTGTGTCAATTGGGCATCACTCTGGCCAGTCTGGGCCTGGGCTGGCTGGGCGAACCGGCGGTGGCCGCGCTTTTAAGGCCTCTGTTCGCGGCGCTGGGCGTCAGCAGCCCGACTCTGGTTCACACCCTTTCGGTGGTCATCGGGTTTTCGATCATTACTTTCGTCCATGTCGTTTTCGGCGAATTGGCGCCTAAAACCATATCCATTCGCGCGGCGGAAGCGGCGGTTCTGGCGCTGGCTCTGCCGATGCGTTTTTTCTACCTGCTCTTTTTCCCCGGCGTCAAGGTGCTCAACGCGGCCGCCGTCGTCACCATAAAACTGGTGGGGGCCGGGGGCCTGCACGAAGGCGGGGCGCACTCGACCGACGAACTCAAAATCCTCATCGCCGAATCGAAAGAGGGCGGGCAGCTGGACGAGGCGGAAGAGCGTTTCGTCAACAACATCTTCAACCTCGACCGCCGCTTCGCCCGTGACATCATGGTTCACCGAACTAGGGTCCGTTCCCTTTCCACCGACAACACCGTGGGCGACGCCATCGCGGCCGTGCGCCAAAAAGGCTTCACCCGTTTTCCCCTGTATGAAGGCCAGAACAAAGACAATGTGGTCGGTTTCTTTCACGCCAAGGACCTTTTGCTGGAACCCGTGGACAAAACCCTCGGCCATTTCGTGCGCCAGGCCCTCTATATCTACGACCATCGCCCGCTGGACGACGTTCTGGAGGTCATGCAAAAGGAAAACAAGCAGTTCGGGCTGGTCTGGGACGAGTACGGCAGTTGGCAGGGGCTGATCACCATGGAAGACATCATCGAGTCGATCGTCGGCGACATTCAGGACGAATTCGATCACGAAGAGCCGCAGATAGAGCGCCTGGACGAAGATTCCATCATCGCCGACAGCAGCGTTTCTCTGGACGAGCTGAAAGACTGGCTGGACCTGGACCTGGGGCCGGACGCCGAAGAGCACTACCGCACCCTGGCCGCCCTTCTGGCGGAAAAATTCGGCGAGGTTCCCCATGACGGCGACTCGCTGGAGCTTTACGGCGCCCTGTTCACGGTCTTCAAAATAGAGGGCCACACCATCACCCGGTTTAAAGTTTCCCGTCTGTCCGGCGCGCGGGCGGCGGAGAGCGAGTGAGGCCCCGGGGG
>JAISRV010000218.1 GCA_031273445.1 Candidatus Adiutrix sp.
TCGCCCGGCCGGTGGTGTTTCTCGACGTGCAGCTTTATGTAGGGGAACAGTTCCGGCGCGTATTGAACTTCGTCAATGAACACTGGCGGCTTGTGCAATTGGAAGAACATAGCCGGATCAGTTTTGGCCAGGGAGCGCTCATTGAGATCGTCCAGCGAGATGTATTCTCGTTTTTCGCTTTGCCCGGCCGCCAGTTTCTGCAGCATGGTCGTCTTGCCGACCTGCCTGGGCCCGGTAATCAAAATGGCGGGATATTCCCGGCTCAAACCGAGGAAGACCTCCTCCAGGCTGCGTTTGATGTATGACATAGGCTCACTTTATCGGCTGATATTTGATACAGTCATATTATAGCCGAAACAATGCCTTTTGGTCAAGGTTCTTGGCCTTCAGCCTCGCCGCAAAGCGATAATGCCCGGTAAAGACGAAAAGAGAGCGGGCGAAAATAAAGGGGCGGGAGGAAGGTTATGGTAATGCTGAGCGAGGCGGCGTTGATAAGAGAGGCGACGGCATGGTATAATCAGACCCAGGCCGGAATATCGGCCCGATTTCAAACGCCAGTATGGAGCGTCTTCAAAGATGAGCGCCAAAACTCTGATGGTCGTGGGCACGGCCTCGTCGGTGGGGAAAAGTCTTCTGGTCGCCGCCTTCTGCCGTATTTTCAAACGTCGCGGCTATGCGGCGGCGCCTTTCAAGGCCCAGAACATGTCGCTTAACTCCTTCGTCACCGAAGAGGGGCATGAAATGGGGCGGGCGCAGGCCTCGCAGGCTGAAGCGGCCGGGCTCAGGCCCTCCGCCCTGATGAACCCGATTCTGCTGAAGCCCACCACCAACAGCAAAAGCCAGGTCATAGTCAACGGCAAAGCGCGCGGCAACATGTCGGCGGCGGAATACTACGCCTATAAGGACAAGCTCCGGCCGGAGGTCATGGCCGCTTTCAGCGCCCTGGCCCAGGCCTATGACCTGGTGCTGATCGAAGGGGCGGGCAGCCCGGCCGAGATCAACCTTATGGACGGCGATTTCGTCAACATGGGCATGGCCGCCCTGGCCGGCGCCCCGGTCATTTTGGTCGGCGACATCGACCGCGGCGGGGTTTTCGCCTCGCTCTACGGCACGGTCAAACTGTTGCCTGCGGAAGATCAGGCCCGCATCAAGGGCCTTCTGATCAACAAATTCAGGGGCGACGTCAAAATTCTGGAGCCTGGATTGCGGCAGATCGAGAATTTGCTGCATATCCCTGTTTTGGGGGTCATGCCTTACGACCGCTTCGCCCTTGACGAGGAAGACAGCCTGACCGACCGGCTGACCGCGCGCGGCGGCGGCGGCTCCGTTAATATCGCGGTTCTGCGTCTGCCCAGAATCGCCAATTTCACTGATTTCGCCGTGTTCGACAGCCTGCCGGGAGTCTCTTTGACCTATGTGGACGAGGTTTGCGACCTGGCCGCGGCTGATATGATCATCCTGCCCGGCTCCAAAAACACCATTGAAGATATGCGCCATTTGCATGAAAGCGGCCTGGCCGGCGCCATAAAAAAGCTGGCGGAAGAAGGCCGGGTCGTGGCCGGAATCTGCGGCGGCTTTCAGATGCTGGGCAACTTCATTCACGACCCTTACGGGATGGAGAGCGACCAGCCCAGCATCGCCGGGCTGGGGCTTTTGGACCTGGAAACATCTTTCGCCCGCGACAAGCACACGACCCAGACCACCGTCGTCGCCCGGGCCTTGCCGGGCGTTCTGGAAGGGCTGGAAGGGGAAAGTCTCTCCGGCTACGAAATCCACATGGGGCAAACGGCGGTGGGCCCGGGGGTCGCCCCGCTGGCCGACGGCGGGGACGGCCCCTTTGGCGCGGCCAGCCGCGGGGGCAACGTTTTCGGCACTTATCTGCACGGCTTTTTCGACAATTTAAGCTTCACCCGCCGTCTTCTGAACAACATCCGCCGCGCCAAAGGGCTTGACGCGGCGACGGGCAATGACGAGACGGCCGTCTATCAACAGTTAAAGGAGCGGGAATACGACCGCCTGGCCGACATGGTGGAGGCGCATCTGCCTTTTGAAACGCTTTTAAAGATCATCAACGGCTTTAGCCCCTGTAAGGAAATTTTTGATGAATAAACGTTGCGGACTGATTCTGGCCGGCGGCGCGGGCTCCCGGCTGCATCCGGCCACCTTGGCTGTTTCCAAACAGATGTTGCCGGTGTTCGATAAGCCCATGATCTATTATCCGCTTTCGACGCTGATGCTGGCCGGCATACGCGAAATATTGATCATTTCGACCCCTCGCGATCTGCCGTCGTTCCGCCTGCTTCTGGGCGACGGGAGCCGGTGGGGCCTGTATCTGTCCTATGCCGAGCAGCCCCGGCCCGAAGGGCTGGCCCAGGCCTTCATTATCGGCCGGCAGTTTATCGCCGGGCGGCCTTCGGCCTTGATTCTGGGCGACAACATATTTTATGGGCACCATCTGGCCGCGCTCCTGGAAGAAGCCATGCCGGATCAGGTCGGGGCCACGGTCTTCGCCTATCGCGTGAAAGATCCTGAAAGATACGGCGTGGTGGAGTTCAATCAGGCCGGCCAGGCTGTGAGCATAGAGGAAAAGCCTCGCGAGCCGCGTTCCAACTTTGCGGTCACCGGCCTGTATTTCTATGATCATAAAGTCTGTGATATGGCGGCGACCCTTAAGCCTTCGGCGCGCGGCGAGCTTGAAATAACCGATCTCAACCGCCTGTATCTGGAGAGAGACCAGATGCGGGTCAAACTCATGCACCGCGGTTTCGCCTGGCTGGACACCGGCGCCCACGAAAGCCTTTTGGCCGCCGGGCAGTTCATCGCCGCCCTCCAGTTGCGCCAGGGTCTTAAAATTTCCTGCCCTGAGGAAATAGCCTATCGTAACGGCTGGATCAACGAAAGCGAATTGGCGCGGCTGGCCCAGCCTTTGGCGCAAAACGACTACGGCCAATACCTGTTAAGCCTGCTGCAAATGTAAATGATCGGCTTGGCCGGCTGGGTCGTAGCCAGGCAAAAAATGCGATTTTTGCCTGGCCAGGGGCCTTTTACCCACATCAACCAGTCGCTTCGCTCCGTCGCCCCTCTCCGGGGGCGACTTGCTTTTAAAAATGTTAGCCCATAACAGAGAAGCGCCGGCTGTCAGCACCTGAATTGGCGGGGCGTAACGAACGGAACTAATGAGCGATGAGACAAAATTCGCTCCGTCGCCCCTCTCCGGGGGCGACCTTTTTTTAAAGAAGCGTTGGCTGTCAACCCCTGAAATGGCGGGACGCAACGAACGGAACAAATGAGCGATGAGACAAATTATTGGCGCACATAGGAAAAAAGGTAGGCGCCGAAAAGAAGAAAAATCATATTCGGCAGCCAGGCGGCGACGGGCGGGGGCAAAAGGGCGGCATAACCCAGCGACTTGGCCAGTTCCATGGTTATCAGATAGACGAACGACAGGGCCAGGCCCAGACTCAGCCCCAAGGGCACGCTGCCGCCTCTTTCTTTCCAGAAGCCTATGGGCAGACCCACGGCCAGCATTATCAACGGCAAGAGCGCGAATGAAAATTTGAACTGCAGATCCACCCGTTGCCGAACCGGCCCGAAGCCTTCGGCGGCCAGGCGGTCAATGGTTCTCCAGAGCTGGGCCACGCTAAGTTCGTCGCTGTCCTGGTCGGTCCGGCCGAAGCCGGGCGGCGGCGGCGGCCAGTCGGCAAGGACTAAAGTTTGATGGCGCTTTAAAACGAAAAATTCCGGCCGGCCGTCGGTCGGCCGGGTGTAGATTTTTTCCAGAACGTGGTTCAACCGCAGCTGGCCGTCGACATAACGCCCGCTTTCAGCCTCCAGGCGGCGCGAAAGATCCATGTCGTCGTTCATGAAGACCAGCGTCGCCCCCGTGATCGAACCGTCGGCCTCGTCGTAAGAGTCCAGGTGCTGCATCTGTTTGATCGCCTTGAGCCAGACGTCACGAACCACGGTGGAGGTATCCAGCCGCTCTTTGACCTGGCCCTGCCAGATGTAATTGGCCACGGCGGTGGTGTGCGGAGCCGCCATGTCCGACAGGATGAAAACAAACAGGCAGATCAGGCCGGCGACGGCCAGAAGAGGGGAGCTCAAACGGTAAAGGCTGACGCCGCCGGCTTTGAAGGCGATTATTTCAGAGGCCCGCGCCAGAATCGACAGGGTAATCAGGGTCGCCACCAGGGTGGCGACCGGCGTCATGAGCACGACTATTTTGGGGAGCTGCATCGTGAAATACAACAGGATGGTTTCCAGCGGAATGTTTTTGGCCAGGAAGGCGTCGATCTTTTCCACAAAGTCGACGGAGGTGTAAAAAACGATGAATCCGGCCAGAGTCATGAACCAGATGCGCAAAAAAGTGACGACCATATAGCGGCTGACGATGCTCATGCCGGCCTTGCCTGTGAGCCGGCGCGCGGTTTGCCGAAACCGGAGATGATGCGGCGCAGGAGCTCGAGCGGGTCGCCCGGCGCCCCGCAGTTGATGCGCCTCAAAGTCGCCAGGCCGAAAACGGTCAGGACGATGTTGCTCAGCCAGACGCCCATAAAGGGCGGCAGAATTTCCCTTTCCGCCAATGACCAGCCTAAAGTAAACAGCGCGTAATAGCCGATAAAGACGGCTATGCCTATAATCAGGGCGAAATTGCGGCCGCGCACCCGGAAGCTGGCCCCCAGGGGCAGCCCGATGACGGCCATGATGAAGGCCGTGAAGGGCTGGGCCCAGCGGCGGTGCCACTCCAGATAACAGGTAATGATGATGCCTCGGGCATTTTCCCGATCCAGCGAGTCGGCCAGGGCAATCAGTTCGCGCGTCGGCACTTCCGCCCGCCCCCTGAACTCGCCGCCGCCTTGGTTTCCCTCGAATTCGGAACCCGGCGAGACCTTCAGCTCGTAAGTTTCAAAAAAAATGCTGTCGGAGGTCTCGCGGTCGGCGTAGACCCGGTCTATGACGCCGTCTTCCAGGTGGAAAATAAGGGCCTCTGATTCCAGGTCAAGACCCAGGCGGCCGCGCCGGGCCACGATGACGGAACTTTCGTCCTCGCTGCGGTCGTCGTGAATGAAAACCTTTTCCATTTCCCCTGAACCGGGCGGGAACTGACCCACGTAAAACACCAGGCCGGGAAAATTGCGCACGAACACCTGTTCCGTGATGGCCAGGTCGGCCCTGGCCTTGGCCAGTTCCAATAACTGGTTTTTGAACTTCCAGTTATATTCCGGGGCCAGCCAGACGGAGAAAACCCCCGTGAGCAAGCCCACCAGCAGGCCGAAGACCAGAACCGGCGGCGACATCTGGTAAAGAGAGACCCCGGAAGCCCGCAGAACCGTCAGCTCCGAGTCGGCGGAAAAGCGCAGAAAAGCCATGAGCACGGCCAGAAGAGTGCCCATCGGCAAGGCCATGGCCAGCACCCGCGGCAGGGCCATCGCGAAAATTTTCGCCACCACGTCCAGCCCCACGCCTTTGGATATGACCAGACTGGTCAGTTCCATCATCCTGGCCATCAACAGAATAGAGGTGAACACCAGGATGTTCACCATGAAGCCGGGCAGAATTTCGGCCGCGACATATCGATTTAATATAGAAACGCGCATCGGAGCCGTTCAGTTCTTCTTTCCGCCGCCCCGCTGATATTTATTGACCATGCGGTTGTGTTCGGCCAGCGTTTCCGAAAAGTGATGCGTGCCGTCGTTTTTGGAGACGAAAAAATAGTGCTTTGTTTTCATTGGTTTAAGCACAGCGGAAATAGCCGCTTCGCCGGGATTGGCGATCGGCCCCGGAGGCAGCCCCTGTATTATATAGGTATTGTAGGGGTGAGGCGTCTGCAGGAGTTTTCTAGTTATATTCCCGTCGTAATCAGCCACATTGTAAATAACCGTGGGGTCGGTTTCCAGCCTCATGCCTTTGGCCAGGCGATTTAAAAAAACTCCGGCGATCAGGGGACGTTCATTGGCGGCGCCGGTCTCTTTTTCTACAATGGAGGCCAGGGTCAGCACTTCGTGACGGCTCAGGCCGCTTTGGGCGGCCAGGTCGTCATAGCGCTTCCAGACATTGAAAAACTGGTCGGTCATGGTTTTGATGATGTTTTTAAGCGGCGTGCCGGCGGGAAAACTGTAGGTTTCCGGAAATAAATAGCCTTCGAGGCTTTCGACCTCCAGACCCAGAGAGCCGATGAAATTCCTGTCGAGGCACAGAGCCAGAAAGTCGGCGCCGGAACCCAAGCCGGCGGCTTCCGCCATTTTGGCTATTTCAAACATATTGCGCCCTTCCGGGACCGTGAAGCCATATGCTTTTATATATCTGCTCTGCGTCAGGCGGTCGATGTTTTGCCACACGGACAGCGACGGGTCAAGAATCATCTCCCCCGCTTTCGGCGTCACCGGTTTTTTTGAAATTTTGGCTTTTATTCTGAAAGCCCATTTCCAGGCCCAGGCCGATTTTATGACGCCTTTTTCTTCCAGAATCAGGCCTATGCGGTCGGCGCTGGCGCCTTCGGGAATGGGGACCACTATTTCCCGGCTCTCTTCCTCGGGGGGGAGGAAGAGCGTGCTGTATTTCAGGCCGGCCAGAAAAGCGAAAATCAGGGCCAGCACCACCACGATGCCGATTGCTCCAAAGACGCGGCTAAGGCAGCCGGGGCCGGTTTTAGCCTTTTTCTCGCCGAAGCCGGCCGCGCCGGAAGGGGCTGAGTCGGCAGTAAGCGGAAGGCGCGTTTTCGCCGCCGTCCCGCCGCCTGTCTCATTTTTATCTGCCTGCATCATCGTTTTTCCCACGCGCTAAAAAATTTAGATAGCCGTCCAGAATCAGGGCCGCCGCGGTCTTGTCCACAATCGCCCGGCGTTTTTCGCGGCGCACGTCGCCTTCGATAAGTATTCTTTCGGCCGCCGCCGTGGTCAGCCATTCGTCCCAGGTTTCGCAGGCGAAACCCAGCTTGCCCCTGATTTCGCCGGCCAGGGCCAGCACTCTTTGCGCCTCCGGCCCCTTTTCGCCGGTCGTGCGCCTGGGCAGCCCCAGCAGCACCAGCGAGACCTCATATTCCACAACCAAGGCGGCCAGGCTTTTTAAAAAATCGGCGTGAGGGCGCCGCGGCAGAACCGTCAGCGGTTGGGCGGAATAACCAAGAGGATCGGAAACCGCGACGCCGACGCGTTTTTCGCCCACATCCAGGGCCAGAATGCGTCCCATTATGATTACGTCCTCCATGAGCGGGCGGCTGACCCCGGGCAAGGCCATTATGCGAAAATAATACAGACGGCGAAAAGCCTTTTTAAGCCAGATCGTCAATTTTACCATTCAAGGCCGACAAAAACAAGGCAGCGGTTTTTAAAACGGCGGCGCTTCATTCTCCGCCAGGCCTCCAAGGCAAAATTAAGAATTGCGGTTAAGAGAGGCGCGCCATTTTAGGAATTTTAGTAAATATTAAGTTATTTTATCATGTTAACAAAAGAAGCCGGCGTCTAAAAAATAATTGCTATTAAGACTCAATCGCGATATAATAAATCCAACTTCGCTTCCGCTCCGTTATTGGCCACGGCCGGCCAAGCCCAGGCTTGACCTCCACCTCCTGACCGAAAACTCTGCCGCCCCTTCGGCTCCGGCCGGGCCTTTCGGTCGTCAGCGGATTTTACGGATGAAAATGAAACCAACGCCCCGCCCGCCCTATGCCGCCCTGGTCAGCCCGCCCAGCCTTGGGGCCGGCCTCGGCCTGACGGCCGCGGCGGCCGTGCCCTTCATGCTTTCATCCGGGGCCACGGCCCTGAAACTCTCCTGCGACCGTTTCATGCTGGCCCGCTATTCCTCAGACAGTCTCTACGCCGCCGTCTCCGGCGGCATGACGGCCTATATGGCGGCCAGCCTTCTGGTCGGCCTGGTCGCCTATACTTCCGTCTTCGTCTCCCAATACCACGGGGCCGGCCTGGACCGCCGGATCGGTTTGTGCGTCCGGCAGTCGCTGATTTTCAGCCTGGCGGCCGGCCTCCTTCTGGCCCTGCTGGCCCCGGCCCTGGCCCCGGCCTTCAGCCTCCTGGGCCACGCCCCGCGCCTGGCCGAGCTGGAGGGCCAATATTTCTCCATACTGACCGCCGGGGCCGTCTTCAGCCTTCTGAACACCTCGCTCATGGCTTTCTTTACCGGCCGGGGCGAGACCTGGCTCGTGGTTCTGGTCAACCTGGGCTCCATCGCCGCCAACGCCGCCTTAAACGGCTTATTGATCTTCGGGGCTCCGGGTCTGTGCCCGGCCCTGGGCATTGTCGGGGCCGGCCTGGCCACGGTCGCGAGCGACGCGGCCAAGACGGCCGTTCTGGCGGCCCTGTTTCTAAGCCCGACCAACCGCCGCGTCTACCACACGGCCCGGGGCCGGCTTTTTGAACCCCGGCTATTCCTGAAACTGGCCCGGAAGGGCCTGGACAATGGTTTTCAACTGTTCACCGGAGTAAGTTCCATGGCTCTCTTCAACCTGGCGGCCGGCCAGGCGGCCGCCCCGGCCGGGGCGGCCGCCTCCGGCATCGCCTTCAGCCTGGTCACGGCCGCCTCCATCCCGGCCATAGGCCTGGGCTCGGCCGTGGCCATGCTGGTGGGTCGGGCCGTAGGGGCCAACGACCGCGACCTGGCCCGCCGCAACGTGCGCCAGGCCGGCCGCCTGGCCGCCGGCTACGGCGCCCTGGTCGCCCTGATCTTCCTGGCCTGGCCGCCGGCCCTGATCAAACTCTTCGGCCCCGGCCTGGCCCCGGCCGGCCGGGAGTTGGCCGGGGAGCTCGTGGGCCCCGCCGCGGTTTTTTTCCTGGCCGAAACGGCGGCCATGCTCTACGGCGGGGCTATCCGCGGGGCCGGCGACAGCGCTTACGCCATGAGGGTGGGGGCCGGCGCCGGGGCCCTCATGGCCGGCCTGTCGCTAATGGTCTTGGGCGCCGGAGCCCCGGTCAGGACTTTGTGGGGCCTGGCGGTCCTTCTGACCGCGCTCAAGGCCTGGGCCCTTTACGCCCGTTACCGGAAAAACGACTGGCTGGATCACCGGCTGGTGGAAGACGACCGCCGGCCCAAAAAAATTGCCGCCCATAAATGCTCGACCATGACGACGCTGTTGGCCGCGCTCATTTTCGGGCTCCTCGGGTCCGCCAGGCCGGCCCTGGGCCAGTCTGAGCCGGGGTTCCGGGGCGAGACGCGGGTGTTTGGGGCCATGCATACCCGGATTGAGCTTAAAATCCCGGAAAATTCGGGCTCGGCCCTGAGCGCCCCGGCCCTGGCCGACCTGGCCGAAGCGGCCGTCAGAAAATGCGACCTGCTCCTCTCGCCCTTCGGCGAAAAGAGCGACATAAGGCGCCTCAACGAGGCCCCGGTCGGGGAATGGGTCGAGACGGACTCCCTGACCATGGCCGTGACCCTGGAAGCATTGGCCTGGAGCCGGAGAACCGGCGGACTTTTCGAACCCACCATCGGGCCTTTGAAACGCCTGTTCCGCTTCGAGGGCCAGACCCTGACCAGCTGGCCCTCGGCTGAGGCTCTGGCCCGGGCCAAGGCCATGGTGGGGGCCGACAAGCTCCTGACGGACGCGGCGGGCAACCGGCTGGCCCGAAAGGTCGAGGGCCTGGTTCTGGACCTGGGCGGCATAGCCAAGGGCTACGCGGCCGACCTGGCCGCCGAGGTTCTGGTCAGCCAGGGCGTGCGCCAGGCCCTGATCAACGTGGGCGGGGAAATGCGGGTTTTAGGACGGAACACCGGGCTGACGCCCCCCCAACCCTGGCTGGTGGGCTTGGCCGACCCCTTGGGCCGGACGAGCGGCTACGCCGTTGAAATCGCCGACCGGGCCGTGGCCAGTTCCGGCAACTACGAAAGCTGGTTCGAGCATGAGGGCCGGCGGTACTCGCACATCCTCAATCCTCTGACCGGTCTGCCCCTGGACGACCATCTGGCCGGGGTGACCGTGATTCATCCCCAGAGCGCCACGGCCGCCGACGCCCTGGCCACCTTTTTCTCCGTAGCCGGGACGGACGGGGCCGTCAATTTTCTGAAAGCCGACGGGGCCGGGCTTTTTCCCCAGGGGCTGGAAGTGATCATGTTCGTCAAGGAGGGCGAAGGCCTTAAAACCCTCCACCTGAAGCTCGACGGTTCGGGGGAATTGAGCCTGAACCGCCCCTGAGGTTTCATTTAGGCTTTTCAACCGGTCGCCCCGCCTTTAACGGGGCGGCCTTCAGGTCCCGCCCCGCGTCAGAGGGGGCCGGATATTTATCGACAGACAAGGAGAAGGAAATGAGTAAAAGCATCAAGATGCGGCCGCTAGCGGCGGCCGCGGCGGTCTGCGCCCTGTCCGGCTGGCTCTGGAGCGCCCAGGCCCAGGCCCAGGCGACCGACGGCCAGGAGCTGCACGACGCCCTGGCCGCGGCCGCCGCCGGCCAGACAGTCGTCCTGGCCCCCGGGGCCGAGATCGACCTTTATCAAAACGGGGTCGAATTCAGCGCCCCGAACGTCACCCTGTCCGGCTCGGCCGACTACGACCTGGGGGCCAGGATCAGGGCTGAAGCGGCGGCCATCGTGGCCCAGGGCCGCGACGCCGGCCAGGCCGGTCTGTCGGACCGGCTGACTTCCATAGTCGCCGATTTATTGGACAATCTGCCGGATAACCGCATTTTCAACAGTCAGCCCAAGGGCTACGGCTCCGGCGTGGTCTTCAGGAACCACGCCACCGGCGCGATTATGCCCGCCCCCAACGCCAGGGGCGGCGACAGCTTGACGGCGCCCATAAGCGGAACCGACTGGACCACCATAACGAACGGCGGCAGCGTGTCCAGCGCGACGACCATCAACTATGGCCCCAACCACGCCCTCTATCCTGGCCAGTCAATAGTTGTTGACGCCATATACGACCGCGAGGCCCTGGATCACGGCGCCGACAGCGGCATTTCGGCCGTCGGCGGCGGATTTGTCCTGAAAAATATCAATTTTGAGGGCACACACGGCACGGTCAGGGCTGCCGACGCCATTTCCGGAGCCTCCGTGGTTTACCAGGGCCTGGTGGGCAGCAACCTCAGGCGCGCCGCCGGCGTCGCCTCCAGCGGAATGCAAGGCCTGGAGAACGTGACCTTTGTCGACAACGTCATTGAGACCGAGGGCGCCGTCCAAACCGTGGGCAACGTGCTGTTTTTCAGCCAGCGCAAGTACCCGGGCACTGATTTCGCCTCCGGCGGCGAAACAATTCCAAACTCGCCGCCTTATAATTACATTGAGACCCTGGACTACATCAAGGGCTCGGTCTTTCGGGGCAACAAAATCTACAACGACCTGAACGCCAGCGTCGGGATGCGCACCCCGGCGGCGGCCGGGGCCGGCTGGGTCAACATCGGCCTCATTGAGGACAGCCTCTTCGCCGACAACTTCAACCAGGGCCACCACGCCTTCGGCGGGGCCATCTACGCCCAGAGCCTCGGGGACGTGGTTAACTCCGTCTTCTTCAACAACGTCAACACCACCGACCACGAGGCCTGGGGCGGGGGCATCATGGCCAACTCCATCAACGGCATCTCCGGCAGCGTCTTCATCGGCAACAGCGCCCGGGGGCTCAAGGTTTTGACTCAGAACGCCAACGGCGCCATCGACGCCGATGTGGGCGCCCTGGGCGGGGCCGTCTATGCCGGCGGAGGCATAAGTTTCATAGAAAACAGCCTCTTTGCCTACAACGCGGTCTTTAACGACACGCCGGCCAACGGCGCCGGCGGCGGGGGCGGCGACGCCACCGGCGGGGCCGTCGGCTCCGGACTGATCGGTTCCATAAAAAACAGCAGCTTCATCGGCAACGCGGCCCAGGCCGACACCTTCGCCTCTGGCGGGGCCATCAACATGAGCACGGGTTCAGGCGTCGCCCCGACCACCTCCATCATCAACAGCCTGTTTCTCGACAACTCGGTCGAGGCCCGGGATGAAGCCTCCGGCGGGGCCCTGAACATAAGCCTCGGGGGCAGCCCCTTCACGCTGAACCTGACGGCTGAAGACGGCGGCCTGACCGCCTTCGCCGGCAACACCGTCAACGGCGAGCCCAACAGCATCACCGCCAGCGGCGGGCAGAACATGACCATTAACGTCGACGCCGGCCCCGGCAGCCGGGTGGAGCTGATTGATCCCCTCCTGATCGACCTCGACGGCTCGGCCGCCTTCGCTTTGAACAGCGCCGGCGCCGGCGCCTTCATCTGGGGCGGCTACAATGACCTGAACGCCGCCGGCGGTTCCGCCGTGAACCTGGCCGGCAACGGCCTGACCGTTCTGGGCGCCGATTTCACCCTGGCTTCCTCAAAGCGCAACCCTGTCTCCGTCGACCTCTCTTCCAACGCCGGCGAGATCAGGCTTGACCTCAAAGGCCGCGACCTTGATCAGCCTTTTTTCAGCGGCGTTGACTTCGCCGGCCTGGCCGACGCCAATATAACCGGCGAGTATTTGAGCCTGACCGACGTCTCGGCCAGCTTCGCCTTCGCTTCCGAAAGCGGCGGGGTGCAGGCCTTCAGCTCCACTTTGACCGACGCGGCCACCGGCGTCAGCACGACCATCAGCGTGGGGACTGACGGCCAGGGCCGCCTGGAATACCAGGGCCCCGTCGCGGCCTTCAACGCGGCCGGAACCAACGCCCTCCTGGCCCGGCCGGCCCTGGCCCAAGCCTGGGAAAATCTGTCCGAGAGCCTGACCGTTGAGGAAAGCGGCGCCTTCTTCCCGGTCATCGTCGGCGACCTGATCAACTCCACGGCCGAGCCCTTCGCGGCCAGCGGCCAGGCGGTTCTGGCCTCGGTCGGCAGCGTGGTCAGCCAGGTTCTCAAGGGCAACCAGATCAGCCGCGGGGCTTCCCGCTACGCCCCGGCCGCCGGCGACGGCGACGGCCTCCGGCCCCGCCTCTGGGTCGATTACATCGGCAGTTTCATCGACCAGAAAAACAGCGACGGCCGGAACGGCTATGAAAATCGCCAGAACGGCCTGAGCCTGGGGCTGGCCCTGGACGTCAGCGACGACCTGTCGGTGGGCGCCTGGACGGCCTACAGCAGCGGCAAGCTCAAATTCAAGAATCTGGCCTCCAATATCGACACAGACATTATCCAGGGCGGCATGTTCGCCCAATACAGACCTGTGGAGGGCGGTTTCGGCGGCACGCTGGATTTGTCGCTGGCCAGGGCCGACAACGATTCCAGCCGCTATTTCGCGGGCAGCCTCTACGAAGCTTCCTATAACCAGCAGCTTTTCGGGCTGGGCCTCACGGTCGGCTACGAATTCGACGTCTTCAGCGGCGCCCAGTTAACCCCCTACCTCTCGGCGCGTTTCCAGCATCTCGCGCAGGATTCCTTCAGAGAGCAAACGCTTGACCCCCTGGCCGGCTTCGCCATCGAGTCCGACTCCGCCTCGGGCGACGATTTCACCGCCACCCTCGGCCTCAACCTGGAAAAAGCCTTCGACGTCGGCGCGGGGCGCCTGGTCCCGGCCGTCAACCTGGGTTGGCGGCATCAGTTCGGCGACGAGGAAATCATTTCCAACTACCGCTTCCGTGGACCAGGCGGTCTCACCACGGCCATGGCCACGGCCCGGTCGGCCGAATCCAGCGACGCCGGAGTGCTGGGGCTGTCCCTGACCCTGACCCCCGGTTCATCCGACGCGGGCTTGTCCCTCAAACTCGGCTATGACGGGGCCCTGAGTTCCGATCGGACCGAACACAACTTCTACGGCGGCCTGGAGTACAGTTTTTAGTGCTGTCAGCCTTTGAAATGGCAGGGCCTAACGAACGGAACTAATGAGCGATGAGACAAAAGGCCAAGCCCGACCTCCGCAAGGAAGTCGGGCTTGGCTATTGAAATGTGAATGCTCGGCCTGGCCGGCTGACCGTAGCCAGGCAAAAATGTGATTTTTGCCTGGCCAGGGGCCTTTACTGCCGGCTGTCAGGCCCTGAAATGGCAGGGGGTAACGAACGGAACTAATGAGCGATGAAACAAAAAAAAATCAGAGACCGATACGGGGGCAGGAGGGGGCGAAGGGGCAGCTTTCGCACAGGGGGCGCCGGGCCTTGCACAGGGCCCGGCCGTGGTGAATGGCCTGATGGGAAAAAAGAGTCCACCGGGCTTGGGGGATCAGCGCCGCGAGGTCGGCTTCGACTTTGGCCGGGTCCGTATGGGCGCTGAGGCCCAGACGGCGGCTGACCCGGCCCAGGTGGGTGTCGACCGTCAGGCCCGGCAGGCCAAAAGCGTTGCCGAGCACCACGTTGGCCGTTTTGCGGCCCACGCCGGGCAATTGCGCCAGTTCCTCCAAAACGGCGGGGGGGCAGCCGCCGTAGCGGCTCGCGAGCGCCGCGCTCATGCCGATGAGGTTTTTGGCCTTGTTATGGTAGAAGCCGCAAGGGCGGATGAGGGCTTCCACTTCGGCCGGGTCAGCCCCGGCCAGGGCCTGGGCGTCGGGATAGCGGGCGAAGAGGGCCGGAGTGGTGCGGTTGACCCTCTCGTCGGTGCACTGGGCGGAAAGAATAGTGGCCGCCAGGAGTTCGAAGGGGTTGCTGAAATTAAGGGCGCAGCCAGCCTCAGGATAGTGCGCGTCAAAAAAAGCCAGCATCAGGCGCACAAAAGCCGGCTTCGGGCCGACCGGAGGTTTTTTGGAGGCGCCCTCGCCGCTTTTTTTTTCAGCCCCGCCGCCCCTGTCTTTTTTCACGCCCACCCGCGGCCCTTAAGAGCCGGCTGTCGCGGGGGGCTCGAAAATGATGCGATGGTTCACCAGATGCATGGAGCGAATGCGCCCGTCCACAATCTTTTGTTCGCCGAAAATGCTCTTGATCCGCCACAAATCCGGACCTTCCGGCATGATTTCGTCCACCGCCTCCATGACCAGACGCTCTTCGCCTTCTTCCGGCCCGGCCATATAAACATTTTGTTCGCACATGATCCCCCTCCAATGCTCCAATAAAAATATTAATCGCCGCGGCCCAAAAGGGCCAGCTGGCGCACGGCTTCGGTCACCAGGTGCGGCAGGGGCTCGCTTTTAAAGCCCGCCAGCGTCACCCCTTCCTGGGACAGGGGAATGAGTATCTTGGGCGCGGCCGCGCTGGTCACGGCCTCGGCCAGGGCCGGGGTGATTTCGCCCATCATGGCGTTGGCCCAGGTGACGGCAATGGGCCCCATCACCACGTCGGCCTTGGCCAGACAGACGCGCGCCGCGTTCTCGCCGGTGGCCCCCCGGTTGGCCTTGGCTTTCATCATGGCGCTGGTGGCCGTGGAATTGGCCCCCAGGGCCCAGACTTCCGCCGCTTCGCCGAAATGCTGGCGCAACTCTTTAATGATGGCCGCGCCGAAGCCGCCGCCCTGCCCGTCGATAACCGCCACCACCAGGGCCCGCCCGTCATTTTTATCTTTCATCATCAGTCTTTCGCATTATTTTTTAGGGCGGCGAAAGTCTCGGGCCGGCGGCGGTCGAGATATTTCTCTTCGCCGTGGCGGCGGGTGACGTTCTCAAAGACGCCGTCATCCACCCGCACCAGCTTGCTGAAACCCATATCTTTAAGTTCGCAGTTGAACTTGCGGCTGATGATGGACGAAGCCGCCAAAACCCGTTCAACCTGCCCCCCGCAGTGGGGACAGCAAAACAGCGGCAGGTCGGCCGCGGGCTGCTCCCAGTCGAAGCGGGCGCCGGCCGGGCAGGCTTCAGCCGCGTTTTTATCCAGATGCTCGTAATCGTAAACAGGCGACATAAGGCCATCCCGCGCTATAATATTGAATCTACGAATGAACATATCAAGCGTGGTTTCGTCAAAGCCCGAAATCACGAGACTTTTGCCGCCGCGACGTTGCGATATTCAATAGCCGGCGCTATAATAAGAAGCGCGGCCCGCCGCGTCCGATCCAGCTTAAAGCCATTATAACACAAAAAACAGGCTGAGGCGACATGTCCGTCAAAATAGCTCTCATCGTCAGCGCCCCGATTGAACTTACCCTGAACGCCGGCCGGGAAGAAATAGAGCCCGGCCCGCCCGCGCCCTACCGGTCGCCGGACGACCCGCCTTTTCTGAATATCGGCCTGGCGGAGACCGACGAACTGCACTTTAGCGGCGCCCTGATCGGCGACCCCGAACATCTGGCCGCCGCGCTGTCCATCGCCTATTATTTCCCCGACGAAGAGAAGGCCGGCGAAGCCCGTCCGGTCGATCTGGCCGAAGCCCGCCTCGTCGTCCGGACGACGCCCCGCCAGAAAGCCGCTCCGGGCTGGCGCTGGCGCTACCGCCTCGAAAGCCGCCGCCCCTATCGTGAAATAAAAATATATGAGGGCGGGTTCCAGCCGCCCTTCAAGGCCTCGGATCTGACCCTTCAGTTGGAACACCTCATCAATTACAATTACGACGGCTACATCCTGTCCCGGGTGGACTATCTCCACAAAGCGCCGGCCTACACCGAGGCCGACTGGCGCTTCCCCCAACCGGAAGCCGAAGGCTTCCTCTAGCGCTTGGGCCGCGCGGCCCCGGATGCTCCGCATCCTGTCCGTAGGGGCTGGGTAGGCGGGCGGCAGCGGGTCGGCCGGGGCGGGTCGGCCTTGGCCCGGCCCGCGGTTGCCCGCCGGCCCAGCGACTGCGGGTCGGATGCGGAGCATCCGGGGTTCAGGGCGGAACCCTAGCCGGCAAGGCTCGCTTTATTCAAATAGCCCTTCGATTTGAAAGCCCCGGCCGACCAAAACCCGCCCGCCGACCAGGCCCCTGCGGGTCGGTTGCGGAGCATCCGGGGTCCAGGGCGGAGCCCTGGTCCGGGGTCTAGGGCGGAGCCCTGGTCAGAGTTTATCGCCAATTATGACGCCGCAGTCTGGGGCCAGCGGAACCGGCGGCAGACGGCGCGGATTTTTCAGCCCGCCCCTGGTCATCATTTCCATTAACTCCGCCTGGGCGTAAGCCTGTCCGCCGGGGGTCTGCAACAGCATATTCAGAGAAAAAAGAGCGGCATGGGCCGGGCCGCGCCGGTCGTCGTCCAGAATGAATTCCTGAATGCACAAAAGGCCGCCTTCATTTAAGGACTGTGCGGCCTTTTTGATCAGCTCGGCGGCCTCGCCTGGAGACTCGCCATGCAGCACCTGGGAAATCCAAACCACATCGTAATTTTTCGGCAGCTCATCACTGTGGAAGTCCCCGCCCACAAAATTAAGGCGATGCGCCAGCTCATAGCGGGCGAAAATTTTGGCGGCGAATTTTTCCGTCTCCGGCTGGTCGAATACGGTGGCCGTCAGCTCAGGATACCGGCGGCAGAAAAAAACCGCGTAAGTGCCCGGACCGCCGCCAAGATCCAGCAGCTTTTTCCGGCCGCCTAATTCCAGGGCGGCGGCCGTCTGGTCAGCCTGCTGCCTGGCGACATTGAACATGCCCATTAAAAAGGCTTCCCGCTCGACTTCGTTACGGCTGTCGGCGGCCGACTCGCCGGCCACGCGTCGGCCGCTTTTCAGGGCCTGATCCAGGCGGGTCCAGGCGGGCAGGATATCGGCGGTGTGCTTGATGATATAACCGTAATAATCATCCGACTTCGCCGACAGATATTTTTGGGCGGCCCCGGTCAGACGCACGGCCCGACCGTCGCGCTCCACGAACTCCAGCGCGGCCAAGGCCGTAACCAGCATGTCCAGCGCCCGCTCATCGCACTCCAGGCGCCCGGCCAGGTCGGCGATCAAAAGCGCCTCGTCAACCGCGCCGGCCTCATCAAGCGCGGTGAAAAAATCCAGCCTCACCGCCGCCTGTAGAGCGCAACCGGCCCAAGTGCTGGAAAAAAGTTTGAATATGTCGCCCGGCGTCCAGTTTTTACCGCTCATTGATACCCTCCTGTTTATGTGAATGATTTTATTATAACACGCCGACTCTCTTAATTGAAGCGCCCATCTGAGAACTGCCGGCTGGTTCTGCCGCCGCTTTTTTTATGATATACTACTGGTTATCGCCTGGCGGCCCTGTCTGGTTTCTTCAGCCTAAGCGGGAGGCCGGGCGGCGGTTTCGCCTTGCAACCAGGGCCTATCCTGAAGCTGGAGCTGAATATGCGCGCAAAAAACCTGGAAAGACTGATAGACGTGGCCCAAAAGCGGGAGGCCGCCGAGTTGGTCATAAAAAACGCCAAATTTTTCAACGTCTTCACCGGTCGGTTTGTGGACGGAGATGTGGCCGTGGACGGCGGCTATATTGCGGGGACGGGGCGATATGAAGGGCTCAATGAGTTTGACGCGGCCGGGGCCTATCTGACGCCCGGCTTTTTTGACGGGCATGTGCACATAGAGAGCGGCATGGCTTCGCCGGGCGAATTCGCCCGAATCCTGGCCGCCTGCGGCACCACCACCATAATCGCCGACCCGCATGAAATCGCCAACGTAGCCGGCGCGGCCGGGATCGAGTATATCCTGGAAGCGACCGAAGCGGCGCCCGTAAACGTCTATGTCATGCTGCCCTCCTGCGTTCCGGCCACCCCCCTGGAACGGGGCGGGGCCAAGTTGGACGCCGCCGATCTGGCTCGCTTTATGGATCACCCGCGTGTCTTAGGGCTGGGGGAGATGATGAATTTCCCGGGCGTTCTCTCCAAAGACCCGGAGGTCATGGCCAAGCTGCGTCTGGCCGGGGGCCGGCGGATCGACGGCCACGCCCCCGGCTTAAGCGGCCCGGCCCTGGCCGCCTATGCGGCGGCCGGCGTCAGAAACGACCATGAATGTTCCAGCGCCGCCGAGGCGAGCGAGCGGCTGGCGCTGGGCCTGGCGGTGATGCTGCGTGAAGGCTCGGCCGCCCGCAACCTTCTGCATCTGCTGCCGGCGGTGACGCCCGACACCGCGCCGTTCTGTTTTATGGCCACCGATGACCGTCACCCTGAAGACCTTCTGGGGCAGGGCAGCATAAATCACCTGGTCAGACTGGCCGTCAAAGACGGCCGGCTTAATCTCAGCGCTATTTTAAAGCTGGCCACGCTCAATGGCCCGCGCCACTTCGGCCTGACCGAGTTGGGGGCCGTTGCGCCGGGCTATCGGGCCGATCTGGCCCTTTTCCCTGACCTGGAAAATTTCCGCCCGGCCCGCGTTTGGAAAGACGGCCGCCTGGCGGCGGAAAACGGGCGCTGCCTTTATGAGGCCGGCGCCGTCGATGAGGGCAAAATTCGCGCCGGCCTTAAACTTGGCCCCATCAGCCTCGACAGCTTTAAAATCCCGGCCCGCGGCCCCCATGTCCGGGTCATGGGACTTATTCCAGGCGAACTGACGACCGAACACCTGATTCTGTCGCCGGCCGCCGTCGACGGCTGTTACGTCGCCGAACCCGAAGCCGACCTGGTCAAAGCCGCCGTTTTCGAACGCTACAAAGGCGACGGCCGCCATGGCCTGGGCTTTTTGAAAGGCCTGGGGCTGAAAAAAGGCGCTTTGGCCTCGACCGTGGCCCACGATTCCCACAACCTGGTGGTCGCCGGGGCCAACGATGCGGACATGCTGGCGGCGGCGGAAGAAATAAGGCGCATTGGCGGCGGTTTGGCCGTGGTCGAAAACAAACAGGTTCTGGGCAGCCTGCCGCTGCCCCTGGGCGGCCTCATGTCCGACCGCCCGATGGAAGAAATCCGCGCCAAACTGGCCCGCATGCAAGAGGCGGCGCGCGGCCTGGGCCTGCGCGAAGGCCATGACCCCTTCATGACCCTGGCCTTCATGAGCCTGCCGGTCATCCCGAAACTGAAACTGACCGAAGCGGGCCTGGTGGACGTGGAAAAATTCGCGGTCGTCCCCCTGACCTTTTAAAAATATTCGCCAGAACTGCTAGGCCGTCAAGTCCTCTTTGTATTTTTTATACAGAGAGCGAAAACGGTGGTAGGTCAGGCCCAGTAAGGCGGCCGCCTCCCTTTGATTGTAACGTGCTTTGAGCAGGGCCTTTTTGATGAGGTCAACGGCGGCGGCGGCTACCAGCCGGTCGAATTCGTTTTCAGCCAGGGGCAGGCCGGGCGCGGGATCGCGCCGGGAGCCCCCGGCGCCGGAGGCGGCCGTGAGCGCGGATTCCCCGGTCGAGGCGGGGGCGGGCAGGGTCGGCGGCGTCAGTTCCAGGTCGGCGGGCGTGATGACCGGCGCCTCCACACGGTAAACCGCCCGCTCAACCACGTTTTTCAATTCCCTGACGTTGCCGGGCCAGTCATATTTTTCCAGGGCCTCAAGGGCTTCAGGAGTGAAAGCCGGCGTTTCCGGCAGAGACATCTCCGCGGCCATGCGCCCGGCGAAAAGGTGGGCCAGAAGAGAGACGTCCCCGACGCGTTCGCGCAGAGGCGGCAGGACAATTACTTCAAAACTGAGGCGATCCAAAAGGTCGG
>JAISRV010000234.1 GCA_031273445.1 Candidatus Adiutrix sp.
AATTGTGGGGCAATCCGCTGTTCAATTGGCCGGCCCACCAGCGCAGCGACTTCGACTGGTGGAAAAACCGCCTTTGGCGCACGCTTGAAATGTATGACTGGGTTCGTCTCGACCATTTCCGGGCCTTCGCCGCCTATTGGGAGACGCCGGCCGGAGCGGCCACCGCGGCCGGCGGCTCCTGGCGCAAGGGCCCGGGGTCGGCGCTGTTCATAGCCGCTTCCGCCCGGGGGCCCTTAAACATCATCGCCGAAGATCTTGGCGTCATCACCCCGGACGTCACCGCCTTGAGGCGCGAATTCAACTACCCCGGCATGCGGGTGCTGCAGTTCGGCTTCGGCCCTGATTTCGGCCTCTCCGACCATGCCCCTTTTCGCATTCAGGCCGATAACGTCGTCTATGCCGCCACTCACGACAACAACACCACCCGCGGCTGGTACAGACAGGAGACGACCGAAAGGCAGAGAGCCCAATTGAGCGACCTTTCAGGCTTTACAGTAGCGGAGGGAAATGCCGCCTGGGCCCTGACCAGAATAGCCTGGCTTTCGCCAGGCGCCTTGGCCGTCGCCGCCATGCAGGATATGTTGAACCTTGATGAAAATTCGCGCATGAACATACCCGGCGTCGCCACGGGCAACTGGAGCTGGAAAATGAAAGACGCGGCCGGCCTGACCGATAAACTGGCCGGCCAAATGGCCGAACTGGGCGTCTTGGCCGGGCGCGACAACTATGAGCATCCCAATATCCTGACTTATTGAAGCCGGAAATCATCAAATTTCCGTCGTCCGGAATTTGCCTGTTCAGCCCCGGGGCCACATATTTAAAAAAGCTTTTCACGGCCCATAGCCGCGAAAAGCTTTTTTAGCCTTCGCCAATAACGTATCCGCAATCCTAAGCCCTGGCCAAAACGTGACGCTGATTCATGGCGGCGTATTTGGCGGCGGCGTAGGTATAGACCGCCTGACGGCCAGGCGAGAGGCCGTTGAAAGCCGCGCTTTCGCCTCGGGCGTAAGCGGCTTCAAGCCTGTATCCGTCATGGCCGGCCTTGGCCGCGCCGCCGTCTTTTTCAACGCCGCCGCCCTTCTGTTCATCCCTGTCTACGCTCTCAAGCCTCTTATCCGGGATTTCGAACGCCTCCTCAGGCTTATCTTCAGCCGAAGTTCGGCCTTCAATGGGTTTGGTCGGCGGCTGAAGGGCGCCGAGGGCGCCTTGTTCCTCCAACATTTTCTGAGCCTCGGCCCGGCCGGCGGCCATTTCTTCCGGCGTCGGCCGGCGATTCGATATGGCCGCGCGTCCGACCTGGGCCGCATCATTTTCTTTTGGCGAGCTTCCGGCGACAGCGGCTTCTTCCTCGTCGCCACAGGCCGTAATCGCGCTGTTTCTCTCATTTAACCGTGAATTGTAAAATCGCAAACCGACCGTCAAACCGTCGGACGCCAAGGCGTTCAAAAAACTCATGACCGGCCTCCCTGGCCTAAACTTAATCGGTTCAATTTCCGTATGAGCCGAATGGAGCGGACAGAGGTCTCCCCGCTTCATATTATCTATCGGCTTCAGGAATAATAAACATTAAATTTTTTTAAAGCCGAAGGCCGGGGCCGGACATTTTCAGCGGAAACAGTCTAACTTTGGCTGATGGGAGTAATGATGATCTCCACGCGCCGATTGGCCGCGTCACTGGACGAGATGGGCTGCGATTTGCCGTAGCCGACCGCATTAATACGCCGGGGATCGACGCCGCGTTTGACCAGGGCGTTCTTAACCGTCAGCGCGCGGCGCTCGGAAAGTTTTTGGTTATACTCGACCGTGCCCTGGGCGTCCGTGTGCCCATTGACCAGGATGGTCGTCTGCGGGTAATTGATCAACACGTTGGCCACCCGTTCAAGTTCGCTGGAGGCGTTGGATTTCAGGTTGGCCGAGTCGAAATCGAACAGAAAATCGCTTTCGAAGGTGGCGGTCAGAATATCCTGGTTGCGGTGAATGTTGGCCCCATCCACTTGCCGCAACTGCTGTTCCTGTTGATCCATGTAGGAACCGATCAGGTTGCCGGCGATGCCGCCCACCACGGCGCCGATGCCGGCGCCGAGCACTGTGCTCTTGGTATTATGGCCTATGGCCTGGCCGATCAAAGCCCCGACGCCGGCGCCGGTGGCGGCGCCGACGCCGGCGCCGGTTTGCTGGTGGGTGCTGCAGGCGGCCAGCGAGGCGGCCAGAATGAGAATGGCGGAAATTCTGATCAGGTGATTCATGATTGCTCCTGTGAGTGGATAGTGAGGTTGAAATGAACCCGTCCCGACAACATTTGACAGCCGCCGTCAGTACACAGCTTCGAATTATGAGAGTGTTCACTCAAAGATAGATATAAAGAAATAAAGCAACCCTGCCGCGGCAAGATATAGCGGGACTTTAGTTGGCGCGCCGGGGCACGATCAGAGTCTGCCCCAGTTTAAGATTGCTTTTCTGTTTGCCGGCCAGATTGTTGGCCCTGGCCAGGGCCTCGGCGCTGACGCCGTATTTTTTGGAAAGGTCGTACAGGGTGTCGCCGGCCTTGACCTTATGTTGGCCCGATTTTATCCGGGCGGACGACTTGACGGTTTTCGGGGGCGCGGATGAAGCGGTTTTCAGACCTACGGCTTTGACCGCGGCAGAGGCCGTCTGAAGCGATTTGCGCGAATCTGAAGCGGAATTTTTTTTGCCGGTTAATTTTTTGGCGCTTCCGGCGACGAGGCCGCCTTTTTTCCCGCCGGCTATTTTATGAGTCTGATTGCTTTTGGCCGTCACGGCGGCCGCTGTTTCCGCAAACTGTTTACGCGAAAGACTGACCCAGGCCTGTTTGAGCTGGTCGTCAATGGCGCTGACGCCGTCATTATTGATGATGCGACGGCCGGCCATGTAGCGTTCGCCCCGTCCCCGATCGTCCATGTCGCTTTCCTGAATTCTTTTGCCTGTGCTGGGGCTGTGGATGTATTTGTCGTCGCCGGTGTAAATGCCGACATGAGAGACGCGTTTTTTGCCGAAGAAAACCAGATCGCCCGGGCGAAGTTCATCTCTGGCCACGGGCTTGCCGACGGTGAGCATGCTGCCGCTCTGGCGGGGCAGATTGACGTTGTACTGCCCATAGACCCATTTGACGAAACCGCTGCAGTCGAACCCGGTTTCAGGGCTGGCGCCGCCGTAACGGTAAAGGCGGCCGACCTGGGAGAAGGCTGTTTGCATGACCTTATTGACTTTGTTTTGACTTGGTTGGGCGAGGCGCGGTTGAGGCCGTAAAGAAGCGCTTTTGGCGGACTGGCAACCGGCGGCCATAAAAATCAGAAGAATGGGCAGGATTAAAAACAGTCTGACATGACGGGCTCCGGCGTCGTTTATAGCGATCATCTGGTCTCCTTAAAAAAATATGCACGGCCGGCTTTGCTCAAAATACAAACATCTGCAATACCTAATAATTTCACATCGACCGCAGTTATATTTGAACTCTATGAAAATTACTTTTTTTGCCTTGATACGGCTTTCATAAAGCTTAGCCGAAAATAATACTTGTCTATTTTACTTCAAATGACGGGCGAACGTCAAGAGCATGAAATCTATAAAAGCCAGACAGACCGGCCCTGGGGGGACCGGTCTGTCTGGTTGGGATTTTTTTCTGGCCGCTTTTAAAATATTACCCGAGAAGCGAAAGGGCCA
>JAISRV010000239.1 GCA_031273445.1 Candidatus Adiutrix sp.
GCCACGCCGACCACGATCAGAAGAGCCGTGCCGCCGAAATAGAAGCCGACGTGAAAATATTGCGTGACGAAGGTCGGCAGAAGGCAGATCAGGGAAACATAAAAAGCCCCCCACATGACTATGCGGGTCAAAACCTTGTCGATGTATTCAGCGGTGCGTTCGCCGGGACGAATGCCGGGAATGAAAGCCCCCTGTTTTTTCATGTTCTCGGCCACGTCGACGGGATTAAAGGTGACGCCGGTGTAAAAGTAACAGAAAAATATAATAAGCCCGACATAAAGCAGGTTGTAAAGGAGGCTGCCGGGACTAAGCCATTCCGAAGCCGACTGGAAAAGAGGATTGTCGAAAAACTGGGTCAACGTGGCCGGAAACATCATCAGCGAACTGGCGAAGATGGGGGGGATGACCCCGGCCGGATTCAGCTTCAACGGCAGATGCGTGGAGCCGCCCTTCATCAGGCGCCGCCCGACCATGCGCTGGGCATGTTGAATGGTGATGCGCCTTTGGGCGCGCTCGCAGAAGACGACCGCGGCGACGATCAAAATCATGGCCGCCAGCAGAACCAGCGCGGCCATAAGAGACATTTCCCCGGCGGAAATCTGGCTTATGGTGGAATAGACCGCGCTGGGGAGGCCCTCGACGATGCCGGCGAAGATGATCAAGGATATGCCGTTGCCGATGCCGCGCTCGGTGATCTGCTCGCCCAGCCACATGATGAAAGCCGTGCCGGCGGTAAGCGTGATCATGGACATCAGCCGGAAGTGAAGCCCCGGCGCCGTCACCACGCTGCCGCTCCCAAGCGGCATCATCCGTTCCAGGCCGACCGCGATGAGGTAGCCCTGAAAAAGAGACAGGAGAACCGTTCCGTAACGGGCGTACTGGGTCAGCTTGCGCCGCCCGTCCTGGCCGCCTTCTTTCTTTAAACGGCCGAGATAGGGCCAGACCACCGTCAGCAATTCGACGATGATGGAAGCCGATATGTAAGGCATGATCCCCAGGGCGAACACCGAAAACTGAGACAGGGCGCGGCCGGAGAACATGTCGAAGAGCCCCAGGAGGGTTCCTTGAAAGTTCCTGAAATATTCGGCCAGCGCGGCGGCGTTGACGCCGGGGGTGGGGATGTGGACGCCGATTCTGTAGACGGCCAGCATGATCAGCACGAAGATGACGCGCTTTCTAAGCTCCGGCGCCCGGCCTATATTTTCAAGTCCGCCTAATGCCAAGGTATATCCTCGTTTTCTGAGTCGTCAATTCATTATTGTCTTAGAGAGTCATCAGCTCCACGGCGCCGCCCGCTTCCCGGACCAGGGCCGCCGCCTTTTCAGAAACAGCGTGCACTTTTATCGTCAGCGCGCGTTCGACCGAACCTTTGGCCAAAAGCTTGACCGGCAGGTTTTCATTGCGGATCAGGCCGGCCGCGGCCAGCGCCTGGGCATCAATGACGCTGCCGGCTTCAAAGGCCTTCAGGGAACCAAGATTGACCAGGGCGTATGTTTTTTTAAAAATATTGGTGAAACCCCGCTTGGGCAGACGGCGCTGCAAAGGCATCTGCCCGCCTTCAAAGCCGGGCCCCACGCCGCCGCCGCTTCTGGCCTTCTGGCCTTTATGGCCGCGGCCGGCCGTCTTCCCCCAGCCGGAGCCTTCGCCCCGGCCGATGCGCTTGGCTTTTTTCTTGGAGCCTCTGAGCGGGCTCAGGGAGTGCAGGTCCATGATTATTCCTCAACCTTCAGCAGGTAGTTCACGGCGGCGATCATGCCCCGGATGGCGGGGTTGTCGTTCTGAACCACGGTGTGGCCGATGCGGCGCAGCCCCAGGGCGCGCACGGTGCGGCGATGGCCGGGAATGCGGCCGATAGTGCTGCGCACCTGCGTTATCTTTAGTTTTTTGTCCATTTCAATACACCTTCCTAAATCTGCCCTGGAGCCTTAGCTAAGCTTGGCCGCAGCCAAGCAAAAAATGCTATTTTTGCTTGGCGCGTAAGCTTGTCGGCCTCGCCGCCAGTCGCTTCGCTCCGTCGGCCCTACGGGCCGACCTGCTATTTTTAGACCCGCAGGCGCTCGACGGGAATGCCGCGCTCCTGAGCCACTGTTTTGGCGCGGCGCATTTTTTTAAGAGCGGCGACGGTGGCTCTGACCACATTGTGCGGGTTATTGGTGCCAAGCACTTTCGATAAAATATCCTGAACCCCGGCCGCTTCGACCACCGCCCTGACGGCCCCGCCGGCGATGACGCCGGTGCCTTTGGCGGCGGGCTTCAGCAACACCGAACCGGCGCCGGTGTGGCCGACGGTCTGATGGGGCACGGTCGTGCCGGCCAAATCGACCTTGACCATGGATTTTTTGGCCTGTTCAAAACCCTTGCGAATGGCCTCGGGCACTTCATTGGCCTTGCCCAGCCCGAAGCCCACCTGGCCTTTGCCGTCGCCGACCACGACAATGGCGGAAAAGGAAAAACGGCGGCCGCCTTTGACCACCTTGGCTACCCGGTTGATATGAACGACCTTGTCGATTAAATTTTGTTCTTCTGCTTCCGACCGGTACACGCGCGCCCTCCAGGCCTTTTACCGCTCCGGCCGGGCCGGCGCCGCTTTCGGCGCCCGGATCCGTCCGGGCAGACACGGCACTTAATAATGCCATTTTGTTTTATGTTTCAAAGTTAAAAATCTAAAGATAGGCCGCCGCCGGGGGACGGCCGGGGCCGGATTTAAAAATCCAGGCCGCCTTCCCGGGCGCCGTCTGAAAGGGCCTTGACGCGGCCATGGTATAAAAACCCGTTGCGGTCGAAAACGACCGAGAGGCAGCCTTTTTCTTTCAGAACTTCAGCGACGGCCCGGCCCACGGCCCTGGCCGCATCCGCCTTTTTCAACCCTTTAAGAGAGTCTTTCAAGGCCGGGGTCAGGGTGGAGACGGCGGCCAGGGTGATCCCCTTCTCGTCATCAATCGCCTGGGCGTAAATATTGGCCGCGGAACGAAAAACACACAGACGGGGGCGGGCGCCCGTGCCCAGAACCTTTTTACGAACCCGGGCCTGCCTTCTCAGACGGGCCGCCATACGAATATTGACCTTAGCCATATCATACCTCTGAATATTCTAAACGCCTTTATTTAAAGATCGCCGCTTATTTGCCGCCGGCCTTGCCGACTTTTCGGGCAATAAATTCGCCCTCGTAACGAACGCCCTTGCCCTTATAGGGCTCGGGCTTGCGCAGGGCGCGAATCTTGGCCGCCGCTTCCCCCAAAACTTCCTTGTCGGGCCCGGAGAGGGTGATTTTATTGCTCTTGGCGTCGACGACCGCCTTGACGCCTTCAGGCAGAGGAAAGTTCACCGGGTGGGAAAAGCCGAGCGAGAGTTTAAGAACCTTGGCGTCGGCTTCGGCCTTCCAGCCGACGCCGATGACTTCCAGAACTTTGGTGAAGCCGCTGGAAACGCCGACGACCATATTGTTGACCAGGGTGCGGGAAAGACCCCACAAAGC
>JAISRV010000376.1 GCA_031273445.1 Candidatus Adiutrix sp.
CTCTGACCAGGATGCCCTGACCGTGCCCCGGTCGATCATGGAGCATATCGAAGAGGCGGCCCTGGGGCCCGCGGAAAAAGCCGCGCCGCCGCCCGGCGCTTTTTTGAAAAGCGCCGGCCTTCTCTGGCGCCGCCGCTACCGCCTGGAGGCGGATTTCATCGCCTTTCAGGGCCACTTTCCCGGCCGCCCCGTGCTCCCGGCTTTGGCCCAGGTTCTTTTCGCCCAGAACCTGGCCGCGCGTCTGACCGGCCGGGCCTTGGCCCCGGCCGCCGTCAGTCAGGCCAAATTTCTGGCCCCGGTCGGGCCCGGCGGCCTTCTTTCGGTTTACGCGGGGCCGGCTGAAAACGAGGAGGGCGACTGGCGTTTTCATCTGCTGACGGCTGAGGCCGACGGCGCCGGGGCGGCGGATGCCGCGTTTATTAAAATGCGGTTCAAGGGGTGAGCATGTTCAAGCCGTATTTCAGAGACGGGGGCGGGCCGCCGCCGCTTTCGGTCGTCGTCGAAAGGGCGGCGCGGCTGGAGGAAACGGACCTGTTGGGCATAGTCTGGCACGGCCGCTACGCCGGTTATCTGGAGGATGGCCGGGAAGCCTTCGGCCGCCGTTACGGGCTGAGCTATCTGGAGTTCAGGGCGGCCGGCGCGGTGTTGCCGATCCGGATTCTCCATCTGGAGTATCTGGCGCCGCTTAAATATCTTGAGGCTTTCGCCGTGGAGGCGACGCTACATTACAATGAGGCGGCCCGCCTGGACATGGAATATAAAATCGTCAATCAAAAAGGCGAGACGGTCACGCGCGGCTATTCCGTGCAGATGATGGTCGGCCTGGACGGGGTTCCGCTTCTGGAGGCCCCGCCCCTGTATTTGAATTTTCAGAAGCGCTGGCGTGAGGGTTTGCTGTAGTCATGCGTGTTTTGATTGTATCGGCCAATTTTGTCCAGACGCCTTACCCGGTCTACCCGCTCGGGGCGGCCACGGCGGCCGAACTGGCCCGGCGGCAGGGCTGCGAAACGCGCTTGTTGGACCTTCTGGCGGAGAGCGGCTTTTCCTCCTATGACCCTGAGTTTTTGAAGGCGGCCGTGCGCGAATACCGGCCGGACTGCGTCGGCCTGTCTCTGAGAAACCTTGAAAGCCTTGACGCTTCCGAGGCTGAAGACGGCTGGGGCCTGGATTTGGCGCGGCGGATCGCCGCGGACATCCGCTCCGTCAGCGCCGCGCCCCTCTTTCTGGGCGGCGCCGGCTTCAGCCTGATGCCGGAGACGGTCTTGCGCCAGGTCGGCGCGGAATATGGCCTGGCGGGCGAAGGCGAGACGGCGCTGCCGGCTTTTCTGGCCCGCCTGGCCGCGGGGCGGGCCCGGCTTGGCCTTCAGCCCGCGCCCGAGGCCTGCGGCCGGCAGGCGAGCGCCTATGACCGGAAGCTGACGCGGGCCTACGCGGAACGCGGCGGCCTGATCGGCGTCCAGACCAAGCGCGGCTGCCCTTTGCGCTGTCTGTACTGCTCCTACCCGCTTTTGGAAGGCCGGCGCATCCGCCCGCGTCCGGCGGAGGAAGTCATCGACGACATCGCCAGGCTGGCCGCCGATATTGAAGAGCCGCACATCGCCTTTGCCGACGCGGTGTTTAACGACCCGGCCGGGCATTTTCGCGAGCTGCTCGCGGCTTTGGTCTCTTCCGGGCTGAAAGTCAGGTGGACGGCTTTTTTTCAGCCGGCCGAATTCGCGCCCGGCGACCTGGAACTTTTCAAGGCTTCGGGTCTGTCAGGGCTTGAATTCGGCGTCGACGGCGCCGCCGACGCGACCCTGGCCGGGCTCGGCAAACCTTTCGACTTCGCGCTGGTTCGGCGGCTCCAGAAACAGTGCGCCGAGGCGGCCGTCGCTTCGGCCTGCTATTTCATTTTCGGCGGGCCGGGCGAAACGCGGGCGACCGTGGAAGAGGGCATCGGCAACATTGAAAGCCTGGAAGGCTGCGTGGCCTTCATTTCCGCCGGGCTCTCCATTTACCCGCGCACCCCTCTTCACGAACTGGCCGTGCGGGAAGGTCTCCTCGAGGCGGGGGAGGAAATGACGCGCCCTGTTTGGTATTATTCGCCGCTGATCGACCCGGCGGAACTCCACGCGCGGCTGCGCCAGGCCTTCGACGGGAAAAGGGACCGCCTCTTTCCCCCCGGGCGCGCCCAGGAAAGCGCCCGTGTTCTGCGGCTGATGGGGCATCGCGGCATCCTGTGGGATACGCTTATCGGCGCGGGCCGGCGCGGCGAAAGGCGGGGCCATGCCCTTTTCGGCTGAAAAAGCGCTGGCGGTGATTCCCGTCTTCAATCACGGCGCGACCCTGCGGGCCGTGGCCGAAGGGACGCTGGCCGTCCATCCCCGCCTTCTGGTTGTGGACGACGGGAGCGACGAACCGGCGGCCCCGCTTTTGGCCGGCCTGCCTCTGACGGTGCTGCGGCATCAGACGAACCGGGGCAAGGGCGCGGCCATAACCACGGCCGCCGCTTACGCTCTGGAGGCCGGCTTTACCCATATCATAACCCTGGACGCCGACGGCCAGCATGATCCGGCGCAGCTGCCGGATTTCCTGGCCCGGATGGCCCTGACGCCCCGGGCCTTCATCGTCGGCGCCCGTGATTTCGCCGGCGCCGGCGACGTGCCCTTTTCCTCCCGTTTCGGGCGCGGCTTTTCCGAATTCTGGATGTTCATTCAAACCACGCGGCGGGTCAGCGACATGCAGAGCGGCTATCGGGCCTATCCCCTGGCCGCGCTGACGCGGCTGAAGGTCCGGGACCGGCATTATTCCTTTGAAATAGAGGTTCTGGTCAAAGCGGCCTGGGGCGGCTTTGAAATAGCGGAAATCCCGGTGAGAGTCCATTACCCGAAGAGAAGCGAGCGCGTCTCCCACTTCAGAAGTTTCCGGGACAATTTTCGCATTACCATTCTGAATACGCGCCTGACCGTCCGGGCGCTCATCCCCGTCCCTTTTCAGGGCTACGCCTGGGACGACGGCGGCCGGGTTTCGCTGCTGCGCCCCCTGGCCTCGCTGAAGCTTCTCTTGGAAGACCGGGCCACCGCGGCCTCGCTGGCCGCCTCCACCTTTGTGGCCATAGTGGTCTGCGCCCTGCCCATACCGGGCTTTCAGAGCCTTCTGATGCTGTTTCTCATCGCGGTTTTCCGCTTTAACCGCCTGTGGCCGCTGGCCGTCAGCCAGGCCTGCCTGCCGCCCTTCATGCCGGCCTTTTGCATTGAGATAGGCCACTTCGTCAATCATGGCCTCTGGCTCACCGACATTTCCTGGCGCAGCCTGGGGCTGGAAGTCGGCCAGAGGTTCTGGGACTGGCTGGTCGGCGCGGCGGTCGGCGGCGGCCTGGCGGGCGGCGCCCTGGCCCTGGCCGTTTTTGCGGCCGCCCGTCTGATCGGCCGCGGGCTTAATAAAAAGGCGGGCCGGGGGCGGGCCGCCGCGGAAGGCGGCCGGCCATGAAGGCCGGCGGCCAGGGGCGCTGGTCCAGCCGCAGCCTGGGCTCGCGCTTCAAGCACGAAATTTTTTACCGGCTCATTCGCCTGGCCGGGCCGGCGCCGGCCTATGTTCTTTTATACGTCGTGGTTTTTTATTACAGCCTTTGTCCCGGCGTGGTCAGGCGTTCGCGCCCGTATTTAAGGCGGCGTTTTCCGGCGGCCGGTTTTTTCGGGTTATGGCGCCACGCCTTCCGCCTCAACCTTTCTTTCGGCCTGGCGCTTTTGGAGCGGGCCATCATGGGCCTTGGCGGCCAAATGGAGTTTGAAGCCCCGGAAGAGACGAAAAGCCTGATCGAGGAACTGTTGAACGAAGGGCGGGGTCTGGTGGTGCTGACGGCCCATGTGGGCGCCTGGCAGACGGGCATGGGCTGGCTTATGCAAAAACGGCGGCCGGTGAACATAGTCAGCCGCCGCGAGCCGGGCGACGTTGATCTCCATTATTTCGAACACCAGGGCCAAGAGGCCTCCAGGCCGAAGCTGATAGACCCCGCCGAGCCCGCGGCCGCCATGGCCGCCATGACCGCGGCCCTTCTGGCCGGCGAAATCGTCTGCCTCATGGGCGACCGGGTGCGGCCGGGCGATTCTCTGGTCGTGCCGGTTTCTTTTCTCGGCGCTGAAATTCCAGTGCCCGGCGCGCCTTTTTTTCTGGCCGCCCGCCTGGGCACGCCTGTCGCCGTGGTCTTCACCCGCCGCCTGGGCCCCTTGCGGGTCACGGGGGAAGCGGCGCTGGTCATCAGGCCGCCCCAGGCGGGCCGGGCGGCCCGCACGGACGGCGCCCTGGCCCCCCCGGCGGCCGCATTCGCCGGCGCTCTGGAACAATTCGTTCTGGCGCACCCTTATCAGTTTTTTAATTTTTACGATCTTTGGAGCGCCTAAACCGGCGGCCGCCCTCCGGGGCGGCGGCTGCGGATGGAAAATTATGAATACCGGAAACGATTTGAAAAGCGATTTGAAGAAATTCCTGGTGGAAGACCTGC
>JAISRV010000016.1 GCA_031273445.1 Candidatus Adiutrix sp.
TGCAACGGAATCATGACCGTGCATCGCGACTACACCGGCGAAACCCCCATCGGCATGAAGTTCACCACCCTGGCCGGCGAAATGGGCGGCGGCAACCAGAGCCCGGGTTTTGTGGGGCACTCGAAGTTCAACATCATTCAGCGCAAATATATTGCCGGCGACGGCGGTCTGGCGCGTATGGTGTGGATGCCCAAAAGCCTGAAAGACGAGTTGCGCGACCGTCTGGAAGCGCGCGGCAAGGAAATCGGCATCTCCGACCTGGTCGACCGCATCGCTGATGAAACCGTGGGCACCACCGAAGAGGAAATTTTGCCCTTCCTCCAGGAAAAGAAACATCCCGCCCTTGAGATGGATCCGATTCTAGGTTGACGATTGCCGCAAAACCCGTTTCAGCCGGATCCCCAAAACGGCTGAAACGGTTTCCCGGCGGCCCTCTGCCGATCCACAGAGGCCGCGTCGGTATTTAGAGGAATTTATACGTACAGGCGTCGGCTTCTTAACGGCGCCGATGGCCGCGGAAATAACCTTAAGGAGTAATAACAATGGCCCTGACCGGTATCCAAATTTTTAAACTTTTGCCGGGCACCAACTGCAAAAAGTGCGGCGCCGCCACCTGCCTTGCCTTTGCCATGAACCTGGCTTCGGGCAAGGCCGAGTTGGATTCCTGCCCCGACGTAGCCCCAGAATCCCGCGAGAAGCTTTCCGCCGCTTCCGCGCCTCCAATCCGCCCGGTGACCATAGGTTACGGCGGCACCGCCATTAAGATAGGCGGCGAAACTGTGCTCTTCCGTCACGAGAAGACTTTCTACAACCCCACTGGCATCGCGGCTCTCATTAACGACAGCGAATCAGACGCCGACATCGCGGCCAAGGTCAAACGTTTCGCCAAATACCAGTATCTGCGCGTAGGGCTGAACCTGCGCCCCGAACTGGTCGTGGTCAAAGGCAAGGATCGTCTGGCCGCCGCCGCCAAGGCTGTGGTCGACAACAGCGACCTGTCAGTCATTCTCTACAGTGAAGACCCCGCCGCCCTGAAAGCGGCCGCCGAAGCTCTGAGCGGCAAGAATCCTCTTATTGGCCCGGCCACCAAGGCCAACTGCGCCGAAGTGGCCAAAGTAGCCGCGGAAGCCAAGGTTCCCGTCTGGCTGAAAGCCGCGAACATTGATGAGGTGGCGGAACTGACCAAAGCTTTGGGGGCGGCCGGCATCAAAGATATCGTCATTGATTCCGGCGCCCGCACCGTCAAAGACGCCTTCACCGATTCCGTGGCCATTCGCCGGGCGGCTTTGGGCGGCAACCGCGACTATGGTTTCCCCACCATAGCCTTTCCGGCCGAGATATCCGACAAGCTGGCCATGCAGACGGCCATAGCCGCCAGCCTCATCGCCAAATATGCCGGCGTGGTGGTTCTGTCGGACTTTGACGGCGCCGTGGTGTTTCCCCTCCTTCTGGAGCGTCTGAACATCTTCACCGACCCGCAGCGGCCCATGACCGTGGTTCAGGACATTTATCCCATCAACAATCCCGGCGAAAACAGTCCGGTGCTGGTCACCACCAACTTCTCGCTCACCTATTTTATCGTCTCCGGCGAGGTGGAAGGCAGCCGTGTGCCTTGCTGGCTTTTGATCAAGGACTCCGAAGGCCTCTCTGTGCTTACCGCCTGGGCCGCCGGCAAGTTCTCCGGCGACGATGTCGGCCAGTTCGTGAAAAAGAGCGGCATCGCCGACAAGATCAAACACAAGTCCCTCGTCATCCCCGGCTATGCGGCCGCTATTTTGGGTGATGTGGAAGAAGAACTTTCCGGTTGGAAAATCAGCATCGGTCCGCGTGAAGCAGCCCATCTGACCAAGTTCCTCAAGGACTACAGCGTCGCTTGACTTCACCGTCAGCCCCGCTTTGCTTATTGGGTCGGGCGGGGTTCGCGCGGTTTTCAGATGAAAGCCGCCCCTGTCCGGGCGGATACGCCGGATGGCTGAGAAAAAGCGCGGCTTTTCCAGCGTCGCCGCTTTAAAAGAATCGTCCTTTGGGCGGTTGAATAAAGATACTAAGGTTCCTTGGAGGATTAATATGGCCGAAAAGTTTATGGTCACACTTGCCGAAAATCTTAACGTCATCAATAAAAAAGTCGGGGCCGCTTTCAAAGACAAAGATCCCAAGCCCGTTCGCGAAATGGTGGAGAACATAGTCAAAGCCGCCGACCCCGACTGGATCGACATCAACCTCGGACCCGCCCGCAAAAACGGAGAAGAACTGATGCCCTGGGTGGTGGGCCTGGTTCAGGAAGTCACCGATATCCCCGTAGTGCTTGATACCTCCAATATCGCGGCTATTGAGGCCGGTTTAAAGGTTTGCAAAAAACCCGCTCTCATCAACTCCATTATGGTGCGGCCCGAACGTTATGATGTCATGTTGCCTCTGGTCAAGACCTATGGCGCCGATTACGTGGGCCTGATGTGGGGGCCCAACGGCATGGCCCGTGACGCCAATGAGCGGGCGGAGTTGACCACAGAACTTCTGATGGCCGCTCAAGCTCTGGAGATCCCTGTGGAAAAAGTCTGGATTGACCCGATCATCACTCCGGTCAACATTCAACAGGATCAGCTGATGGAAAACCTCGCTTTCTTTGAAATGCTGCCGGACATCGTCGGCGCTATTCAGGAAGGCGGCCGGACCAAGAGCACCAACGGCCTGTCGAACATCTCCAACGGCAACCCCGACCACCTGCGTCCCATCTTGAACCAGGTCTATATGTGCATGTTGCAGCGCAAAGGCATGTACAGCTCCATCGTCGACGCTTTCGACCCCATCATCAACGATATCGCCAAGGGCAAGAAGCCCTGGTTCGCCGATTTGGTTTGGGGGGTGATGGACGGCAAGGAATACGACTACAGCTCCATGAAAAAAGAAGAAATCGACGTGGTCAAGACCGCCAAGGTCATTCTGGGCCACTCGCTGTTCAGTGAAAGCTGGTTGGATATTTAATCCCCCCGCTTCCGGCTGAAATGAAAACGCCGCCAATGTCGCGGCGTTTTCATTTTTCAGCCCCGACCAGCCTCCAAGCCAAACCAGAAAGGTCAGCCCGAGAGGGCTGACGGAGCGAAGCGACTGATCCCAGAGGCCGACCAATTAAAGCGCCAAGCAAAAATCGCATTTTTTGCTTGGCGAAAGCCGCCCCGACCAGCCTCCAAGCCAAACCAAAATAGAATATCTCTTGCCGTGCCTTTGAAAAAGTATTAGTATAAACCCGTACATTGGAGGAAGCTTTGGCCGCTTCATGTCAGCGGCGCGCCGCTGAAAGAGGCCCCGGCCTCTTTATCTTTACTCATAGCCTCTATATTGGACGCCGACTTATGCCCTCTTCCCGAACCAAACTGACGCGTGAAGAACTGGACGGACGCCTGAACTGCTTTGGCGAGTTCGACGCCGCCGATCATATCTGTCTTAAATCCTGCGCTTTGAGCATAAACTGCGCTATCGCCAAAAATAAGTTTCTCGGGTTTCAATTGCTTGAGGACTCCAGCCTCCCTTACGGGCGCTACGATACTTTCGAAGCGGAGTGATGCCTTACATTAGCCGGGCCTGGATTGGCCGCGCCGTTTTACTGACGATATGGTTCATGGCCGCTTTTTCGGCCGCCGGCTGCGCGCCCGCGGCGCCTGAAAAGGCCTGGACGCGGATGACGGCCAGAGGAGCCCAAATGGGTTTCAAGCCGACGGTTTTTGAGGTCGCCCCTTTTCGCCTGGCCGCAATGATAAAAGACGGCGCCGCCGCGGCCAAAGAACTTGTCGTTTATGTTGAGGGAGACGGGCGGGGAGTCGTTCGCGGCCGGGTCGCCGCCGACCCCACCCCCCGCACGGCCATGGGCTTTGAACTGGCCGTGCAGGATCCGGCGCCGACGGTTTTATATCTGGCCCGTATCGGCCAATTTCAGACCGGCCAGACCGGGGCGGCCTATAAGAGCTTCTGGTCGAATAAACGGCTGTCCGGCGAAGCGGTCGAAGCCGCCGGCCGAGCCGTCGATCAGGCCAAGGCGCGTTTGAACAGCGAAAAAATTCACCTCATCGGCTATTCCGGCGGCGGAGGGCTGGCCGTTCTCTTGGCTGAACGGCGCCGCGATGTTCTCACCCTGACCACTGTGGCCGGGCTTTTGGATATAGACTGGTGGGTGCGTGAAAAACGCTTCATGCCTCTGGCCGGGTCCCTGAATCCCGCCGCTCAGGCCGTCAGGTTGGCCCATATCCCTCAGATCCACTTCTACGGCGTCGAAGATGCCGTCATCCCGCCGGGCATGTCGGCCCACTTCAGGACCAGGGCCGCCTTCAGCAACTACAGGCGCGTCGCGGTAGAGACCGACCATTGGAACAAATGGCCGCTGTTGTGGCCGGAACTTTTGCGGCAATACGTCCTGCCGCAACGCTCCGGCGCGGCGCCCGCCGACTGAGGTTTTCCCCGTCCGTCAGCCCAACTGGTGTTCCTTGATTTTGCGGTAGAGGGTGGCCACGCCTATGCCCAGAGCT
>JAISRV010000116.1 GCA_031273445.1 Candidatus Adiutrix sp.
GCCCCCAGAGCCTGGGCGCCGAACAGCGGCCAGAAGTTTCGTTTCATCAGGATGCGGCGAAAAATGGACATGTGGCCTCTTTAATAAAATTTTTAATTTCAATTTACATTTTAGAACCGCCGGAACCGCCTGTCGGCCATCGTTCAGAGCGTCCTGAGTCATGAATTACTTTCATAACTCAGGACGCTCGGCAATATGACTCAAGCCAAAAGTCGCCGATTCTCCTTAAACCGCCTCCGGCGGCGACGGCCGGGGGGGCGTCCGCGTTAAAACCAATAAAAAACGGCCGGCGTCGGCCAGGCTGATCCGCCTCGGGCCGGGGCCGGGCTTCAGCAGAATCAGGCCCAGCCGGGCCAGATTCACAGCTTCATAGCCGTCAGAGGCGAATTCGCAAGCCTGCCAGCCGTCGGGCCGGCGGCCCAACGCGGCCAGAAAAGCCATATCTTCGCCGCTCAGACCCAGTTCAGCCACAATGGCCTCGGGCGGGCGGACTTCACGATTCCAGAGGGCCAGACGCTCCAGCAAATTTTTATTGCGCTTTTTGCTGTAACGGGCCAAAAGCCGCCAGGCCCAAAAGCCGATTCGCGCCAGCCGCACTTTTTCGGTTTCGCCCGCCTGGCCGGTCAGCCCAACCATCAGCCGCCCTCGCTCGCCCCGGCTTGAAAACCGGAGCCCAGACGCGTCCAGGGCGGAATATCCGGCGGGTCGGATTCGAAAGTCATCATCTCCCGACGGACGGGGTGTTCGATGGTCAGGGTCGCCGCCCACAGGCCAATGGCCGGGCCTTCCGGGGCGATGGCGCTGCCGTATTTGGCGTCGCCCGCCACCGGGCAGCCCAGGGCGGCCAGTTGGGCCCGTATCTGGTGTTTAAAGCCGGTATGGAGATTGACGCCCAAAAGGCTCAAAGCGCCCTCGCGCCGCATCAGACGCCAATCCAGGCAGGCCGGCCGGCCCTCTTCCCCGGGGGCGGCCGGGCGGGTCAAAGCCCCCTCCCGCACCAGACGCTGTTCCAGGCGGCCGCTTTCGCCGTCCAGGCGGCCGTCGACCAGGGCCAGATAGAATTTGCGGGCGGCGCGCTCCCGGAATTGACGGCTTAACCGGGCGGCGCATTTGGAGGTCTTGGCCAGGGCCATGACCCCGCCCACCGGCCGGTCCAGCCGGTGGGTCAGCCCCACAAAAGCCCGGCCGGGTTTATGGCGGGCCAGATATCGCTCCGCCCAGCCCAGCAAATTCGGCCGGGGGCCGCCGTCAGGCTGGGCCAGGAAGCCCGGCGGTTTTTGGGCTATTAAAAGGTGGTTGTCTTCATATATAATGACGGGATCCCGCATAGGCTCATTATACGGGTTCTAAGGAAATTATCAAAGATTAAAACCTTTCTATTTTGCGTTGACGGATTAAAAACCGCCGTCGGCGCCGAATTTCTTCATGGATGCCCCAAGATGCCTACGAAAAAAAACTTGCCGGACACTCTGTCCGCCCTCGCCAAAGCGCCGACCGAACATAAAAAGGTCGGCCGCGATAAAAATTTGCCGGAAACTCTGCCCGCCCTCGCCCGCGAATTCGAGCGGGCCGGGCTCAAGCTATCCCCCAGGGAAGCGGAGCAGTTCTGGCGACTGCATCAGCTGCTGATCAGGCGCAACCCCGCCGGCGACCTGACCCGCGTCAGCGGCTTTTACAACCTGGTTTACAAGCATTATATCGACGGGGCCATGGCCGCCGAACTCATAAACCCGGTCGGCCTGACCATGGATTTGGGCAGCGGGGCCGGTTTCCCGGGGCTGCCGCTGGCTATCCGGCGGCCGGCCTGGCCCCTGATGCTGGCTGAGCCGCGCGGCCGTCGGCTGGCCTTCATGGAAGAGGCCGTGGCCCTTCTGGGGCTTGAGAAGGTGGAATTTTATCCGCACAAGGTCGGGCCCCGTTTTGACCGAAACATTGAAAATTTCATCACCCGCGACTTTGAAGCCGCCGCCGCCAGCCTGCGGCGGGCCGCCGCCCTCATCCCGCCGGGGGGGCGGGTCTACCTGATGAAAGGGCCGCGGGCGGATGAGGAATTAAGGGCCGCGGAAGCCCTGGCCGAGTTCGGCGACTTTGAAACCGAGGACGACCGGGCCTACCTCCTGGGGCCCAGCGGCCTTAAACGCCGGCTGATCACCTGGCGCAAAAAAGACGGGGCCGCCCGCGCCGGACGCTCCGGCCCGCCGCCGCCCTGGCCTCTGGTGGAGATATCCAGCCGGGAAAACCCGCGTTACAAAAACTGGCTGAAAATTCTGAGCGGGCGAGGCCTGAAAAAAAGCGGCGAAGCGCTGATCTCCGGCCGCAAATTCGTCGCCGAAATTCTGGCTGCCCAGCCGGGGCGGGCCCGCGGCCTGATCGTCAGACGCTTGAGCGACCTCGACGGCTGCCCGGTTCCGGACGGCCTGACCGTCCACCTGGTTCGGCCGGAACTCTTTCCCGCCCTGGACCTTTACGGGGCCGGCGGGCCGCTTCTGCTGCTGGAGCGGCTCCAGCCGCCCGCCTGGGACGGGCGACTCCCCGACGGCCTGACCGTCTTTCTCCCCTTTCAGGATCCGGCCAACCTCGGCGCGGCCATACGCACCAGCGCCGCCCTGGGGGCGACGGCGGTGCTTTTGAAGGAAGCGGCCAGCCCCTGGCGCCCCAAGAGCCTGCGCGCCGCCGGCCCGGCCGTGTTGCTGGCCGATCTGCGCCAGGGGCCGTCGCTGGCGGAGCTGGCCCGCCAGAGCCGGCCCGGCCTTATGGCCCTGACCCCGACCGGGCAAAATATTCTGGACTTCAAGTTCCCGGCTCAGACCGGTTTCCTTTTCGGGCTCGAAGGCCCCGGCCTGGCCGGGCTGGACTGGCCGGCCGACCGCCGCCTCTCCATTCCCATGAGGGCGGGCGTGGAGTCGCTTAACGCCGCCGCGGCCCTGGCCGTCGCCCTGGGCCTCTGGGCGGCTCGCCGGTAGAGGCTCTCTTCGTAGAAAACCATCCCTTTCAGAGGCCGACAGCCGACATTTCTATTTTGCGTTGACAGTTCCGCTCGTGCGGTTGCCTAAAGGCTTCCGCGGCCTTATAATAATAATTCGGTTGGTTTTATCAGCAATATTCGCCAGCCTTGCCCTATCTTTTGGCCTAGTTATTGCTTGTTTTCAGGCCTCAGTTGGTTAAATCTCTTGCAATAGTTGCAAAAGGGGCTGAAATCATGGCTATAAATCTTCAGGATCGGCTCAATAGAGGGCGTGAAATCATTAACGGGGCGGGGCCGTCCAAGCTTATCGTGGCCGGCATTATTTTGGCGGCGGCCACGGCTGTTTTATTGACGGCCTTATTTTACAAGAGCGATCCGCCCTACGGCGTTCTTTATTCCCAACTCAGCCCCGAAGACGCCGGCGCCATTGCCGCTGAATTGAAAACCCAGAAGATTCCCTATAATCTGACGGCCGAGGGCACGGCTATAGAAGTGGAGGCCGACCGGGTTTCGGCCGTGCGCGTGGATCTGGCCGTCAAGGGTCTGCCGTCCAAAAGCAACGTCGGCTTTGAGATATTCGACAACCAGAAGCTGGGCGTCACCGACCTGGTGCAGAAGACCAACCTCATGAGGGCCGTTACCGGCGAACTGGAACGGACCATGATGAGCATGCCTGAAATCGACAACGCCAGGGTGCACGTCTCCATCCCCAAGGAAACTCTGTTCATCGAAGACCAGGAAAGGCCGCAGGCTTCGGTGCTCTTGACTCTTCGGCGCGGCGCGGCTCTTTCCAAGGCCCAGATCATGGGCATTGTTCAGTTGATGACCTCATCGGTGGAAGGCTTGGGGGCCAATGACGTTTCCATCGTCGACAGCGAAAACGGATTGATCTGGAACAGCGAACTGAACAAGCCCGGATTTTTGAGCGACGACCAGGCCAAACGCAAGGCCGAATTTGAAAATGACCTGCGGCGGCGCATTCAGGCTATGATGGAGCGTGTGGTCGGCTTCGACCGGGTCACCACCACGGTTTTCGCCGAACTGGATTTTAAGGAAGTGGTCACCCAGGAAGACATCTGGGATCCAGAGCGCACGGCCGTCCGCAGCGAACAGAAGATCGTGGAAAAGCAGCTCGGCCCCGCCCGGGCCATGGCCGGCATTCCCAACGCCACCTATGAGCTGGGCACGGCCAACCGTCAAAATTCCGGCCTCGGCGGCCAGCAGGAACAGTATTCCCGCACGGAAGAGACCAACAACTACGAAGTGACCAACACGAAGCGCCAAACCGTGTCCAAAGCCGGCGATTTGAAAAAGCTCAGCGTCTCGGTTATTCTGGACGGCGTTTATGCCTTAAACGAGGCCGGCGAAAAAATTTTTACGCCGCTGCCGCAGGAAATGCTGACTCAACTGGAAGAATCCGTCAAAAGCATAGTGGGCTTTGACGCCTCAAGAGGCGACACCGTGGCCGTAACCAGCATGCAATTCGCCAGGCCCGATGAGCTCCCCGTCTGGCTGCCCTTCATCCTCGAACTGTTGCGGGAATTTTCGCGCCCCTTCATCAACCTTATTCTGATAGTGCTCTTCTTCTTCCTGGTGGTTCGGCCGATCATGAACTGGCTGAAGAAAGAAGTGGAACCGGCCGGCAGCGGCGCGGAACCCGCGGTTCTGCCTGAATACCCCGGCGGCGGCCCCGGCGGCCCCGGCTTCGGCGACGGGCTGCCGCTGCCGGCGGCGCCCCGGGCCGAGGAAGCGCCGGCCCTGGCCCTGAAGGCATCTCCCGCCGACGAGGTCGGCGAAATTCCAGAAAGGACCGAACTGGAAGAAGGGCCGAATTATGACGAAGAAGAAGAAGAGGTCGAAGAGGAAGAACCGCCGCGCCTGGCTTACGGCAACCTCAGCCGCGAGAACATTCTGCCTCTGGCCAGGGAAAATCTGGATCGCACCGTGGGGCTGGTTCGCGGCTGGATAGACGAAAAAGCGAAGACCTCCGATGAGCCCAAGATGTAGGCCGGGCGCCGGGGCCGTCCCAAACGGGACGAACCCGGCCTGGAACCGGTTCAGCGCGAATATTGGCGAACTTTGATTGCCGTAATATGTGGAGAACCCGCCGATGCCTAAAAAAGAAGAACAGCAACCCGAAACCCTCTCCGGCCCTGAAAAGGCGGCTATCTTTCTTTTGACCTTGGGGGAAGAGTTCACCACTGAAATTTTCAAGGAACTGGAAGATATAGAAATAAAGGACCTGGGCAAGGCCATGAGCAGGATCCAGAACGTCGCCCCCAGCCAGGTGCAGGATGTGCTGTGGGAGTTTGTCGAAGCCATGGATCTGCCGGCGGATATCCGCGTCAAGGGCGGCGATTTCTTTAAAAACTCCCTGGGCCGCGCCCTGGACGGCGCCCGGGCCGAAGGCCTGCTGCAGGACGTCAATTCCCCTGTCCCCTTTTCCAATATCAAAAACATTGATCCGAAGGCCCTCGGCAACTTCATCCGCAACGAACACCCCCAGACCATCGCCCTGGTGCTGGCCCACATTGATCCGGGCAAAAGCGCCCAGATAATCTCTGAATTTCCCGAACCCCTCCAGCAGGACGTTATTCTGCGCATAGCCGACCTGGAGACAGTGCCCATAAATATTCTCGATGAAGTGGAAGACGTGCTGCGCGAGGAGATCAAGGCCCAGGGCCCCATAGGCGGCCGCGCGGCCGGCGGCTCCGGCACGGTGGCGGAAATTCTGAACCAGGTCGATCAGAACACCGAAAACGTCATCATGACCAGGCTGGAGGAAGACCGGCCCGAACTCTCCAACGAAGTTCGTAAGCTCATGTTCGTCTTTGAGGATCGTTTGAATGTGGACGACCGCTCTATCCGCACCATCCTCAAAGAGGTCAACAACGACGAATTGACTATGGCGCTGAAGGCCGCGACGGAAGACATGCGGGCCAAAGTTTTCGCCAACCTGTCTGAACGCGCCGCCGGCATGATTCGCGAGGATCTTGAGGCCATGGGGCCCACCCGCCTGGCCGACGTGGAAAAGGCTCAACAGGCTATTCTGCGTGTGGCCAAAAAGCTGGAAGCCGAAGGCAAGATCGTCATAGGCAAGGGCGATGGAGGCGATCAATTTGTCTGATTATGATGATTTGCGCCGAAACCGCCGCCGGCCGCCGCCGGACGCGGAAATCGCCGATTTCGAGCCGGAGCGCTTTACCAGGCTCGAAGAGGCCGACCCCATCCCCGATCCCAACGAGGATTTTGGCCGCAACGCCCCGCCCAGGCCGCCCGCGCCGGATCCCTTTGAGGAATTCAAGGTCGACCAAAAACCGCTTTCTTCGCTCATGGACGACCTGCCGTCTCTTGACGGCCTGTTCAAGCCCTTTGATCTGACTTCAGAAAATCCGGTTTCCGATGTTTTCGAAGAACTTGCGGACCCGGCCCGACCCGCTGAATTCATCTATGAGGATATGGATCTGCGCGATCCCAACGTGGTTCGCACCCTGGCCCAGGCGGAGGAAAAGGCCCTGGTCATCGTTCAGCGGGCTGAAGAGGAGGCGGCGCGCCTCGTTGCGGCCGCCGCAACCGAGAGCCGGGGCCTGACGACCGAGGCGGCGCTTCAAGCCGAAGCCATTTTGGCCCGGGCCCGCGCCGAGGCCGACAGTTTAGGGCAGGCCGCCTCGCACGACCGGGCCGCGGCCGGCGAAGCCCGGGCCGAAGCCGAGGCCCAGTTGACCGCCGCGGCCGACCGCATTGCCGGCCTTGACGCCGAGCGTCGGCAAATGACTGAGGAATTCGAGGCCCGTCAAGCCGAATTGGAGACCAAACAGGCCGCGTTTATGGCTGAAAACGAAGCCAAGGCGGCGGCCGCGGCTCAGGAAGCCAAAACCGGCGGACATCAGGAAGGTTTGCGGCAGGGCCTTGAGGAAGGACGCGCCCAGGGGCGGGCCGAGGCGCTTAAGGCCTTTCAGGAGCGGGTTGACGGCTTGCTCGTCGTTTTTGAGAAAATAGACCGCCTCTATGACGATTTATGGGCGGCCAACGGTCCGATGATGGTCAAATTGGCCATTGAAGCGGCCGAACAAATTTTGAACAAAGAACTTGCGACCGCCGAAGACCTGACGGTCAGGGCTTTTATGGCCTGCATCGACTACCTGGCTCAGGCCAACCGCGTGACCTTTCTGGCCCGGCCCCAGGATATCGCCCAGCTTGAGGAAGCCAGATCTGAGCAGCGCGAACGGCTGGGGGCCCTGGTCAGGGTGACTTTTCAGCCGGATGAGTCGCTGGGGCCGGGCGATCTGATCATGGAGTCCGACGTCGGCCGTCTTGACGCCACGGTTAAGCACCGCACGGACCAGGTGATGCGGGCGCTGCGCGAAGCCTTTGCCGGGACTCGCGGCCCTTCGGCGCAAGACGCGCCTGACCCGGCCGACCTCGGCGCGCCCGCGGCGGAATCGCCGGCGGAATAAATTCGTCTCATCGCTCATTTGTTCCGTTCGTTACGCCTCGCCATTTCAGGAGCTGACAGCCATTAGTTCTCGAGTGTAAGCGAATATTTTTAAAAAGCAGGTCGCCCCCGGAGAGGGGCGACGGAGCGAAGCGACTGATTGAGAAGGGACAAAGCAATTCGCCAGGCAAAAATCGCATTTTTTGCCTGGCTACGCTCAGCCCCGATAAGGCTCCAACCAAAATGAATAAAATCGCCCAGGATTTTTCGCCCTATCTAAGCCTGCTGAAAGAGACCCGCCCCCTGGCCCTGGAAGGCCGGGTCACTAAAGTGGTGGGGCTGGTCATCGAAGGCGACGGCCCGGCCGCCTCGGTCGGCGAGGTCTGCCGCATTTTCCCCGTGGACGGCCGCCCCCCCATCGAAGCCGAAGTGGTGGGCTTTCGCGAAAACGTGATCCAGCTCATGCCGGTGGGCGAAATGAGCGGCCTGACCCCCGGCAGCCGCATTCTGGCCACCGGGAGCCCGGCTCTGGCGCCGGTGGGCCCGGGCCTTTTGGGCCGGGTGGTGGACGGCCTCGGCCAGGTCCTCGACGGCCAGGGGCCCATCACCGTGACCGATCACTACAGAATCCACGCCCGGCCGGGCAACCCCATGACCCGCGGCCGCATTACCGAGGCTATGGACGTCGGAGTCAAAGCCGTCAATGCGCTTCTGACCATCGGCCGAGGGCAGAGAGTCGGCATTTTCGCCGGCTCAGGCGTCGGCAAGAGCACCCTTTTGGGCATGATCGCCCGGCATATGCGCGCCGACGTCAACGTCATCGCCCTGATCGGCGAACGTGGCCGTGAAGTACTTGAATTCATTGAAAAAGACCTGGGGCAGGAAGGCATGGCCAGAAGCGTGGTCGTGGCCGCCACTTCCGAGCAGCCGGCCCTGGTGCGTATGCGCGGCGCTTATGTGGCCACGGCCATCGCCGAATATTTCCGCGACCAGGGCCGCAACGTCATCCTGATGATGGACTCCGCCACCCGTTTCGCCTACGCGGCCCGCGAGGTGGGCCTGTCCATCGGCGAACCGGCCACCACCCGCGGCTACACGCCTTCGGTCTTCGCGCAGCTGCCCGGTCTTTTAGAGCGGGCCGGCTGCTGGCCCCACGGCAGCATCACCGGTCTTTACGCCGTTCTGGTCGACGGCGACGACATGAACGAGCCGGTGGCCGACGCCATGCGTTCCATTCTCGACGGCCACATAGTCTTGCGGCGCGAATTGGCCGCCAAAAATCACTATCCGGCCATCGACGTCCTCTCCAGCATCAGCCGTCTGATGAACGATCTGGTCGGAAAGGATCAGAAAATAGCCGCCGGCAAGTTCAAAGACGTCCTGGCCACCTATCAGCGCAACGAAGACATGATCAACCTCGGCGCCTACCAGCGCGGCGCCAACGCCGACATCGACAAAGCCATAGAGCTGTATCCCCACTTCACCAATTTTCTGAAACAACCCTTCGATGAACCGGCCTCCCTGCCCGCCGCCCGCGACATGTTGCTGCGCCTGACCGCCGGGGCTTAAAAACGACTTTTTGTCTCATCGCTCATCAGGGAGGGTTATATGGCCGCCGTGGTTAGTCTTAAGGCAGCCGCCGAAACCGATGTTCCGGCTATGCTGGCCATATACGCGCCTCTGGTTTTAAACAGTTCCGTGAGCTTTGAATATGAAGCGCCGTCATTGGCGGAATTCAGAGAGCGCTTTCGCCGCATCTCCGGCCGCTACCCCTGGCTCAAGGCGGAAGTGGACGGGCGGACGGCCGGCTATGCCTACGCCTCGACCGTCTTTGAAAGAGCCGCCTATCAGTGGACCGCCGGCCTTTCCGTATATATCGCCGCCGACCATCAGCGCCTGGGCCTGGCTTCGAAGCTTTGCGGGGCGCTGGAAGAGCTTTTGCGACAGATGGGCTATCGGATTCTATATGCCGTCATCAGCGCCGACAACAGCGGCAGCCTCAGCTTCCACCATCGCCTGGGTTTTAAAGAGGTCGGCCGCTTTCGGCGCGCCGGCTTCAAGCTGGGGCAATGGCGCGACGTGGTCTGGATGGAAAAAATTCTGAACCCCGCGGAAGGCCCGCCCCTACCGCCGATCGCCTTTTCCGCGCTGGACGAGACGACGAAGGCCGGCGCGCTGGCGAAATAAGCTAATATTTTTAACCGGAAAGACGCACCAAAAAAACCGCGGCCGCTCCGGCGGAAACCGCGGTTTTTGATACGCATGAAAGGCCTTTCGGGGTCAGACGATGGTGGTCAGGCCTTTTTTCAGCATGGCCTCGGCCACGGCGCGGCCGCTGACGTCATATGTGCCGGCGTCGATGCGGGCTTTGAGGTCATTGACTTTGTCGACGCGCGCTTCCGGGGCGTTGCCCGCCAGTTCCCTGGCCCGGGCGATCAGCCGGGAGCGGTCGGAGAGCTGAACCACATCGCCGGAGATTTCCTTGGGGGCGGTTTCGGGCGCGGGCGGGGCCGCCCTGACCTTTTCGCCGGCTTCGCGGGTTTCTTTATTATTCAACAAGGGGGCGTTTAAAGCATCTATTTTCATACATCCACCTCTTCAGGGGGCCTGATGGGTTTGCGCGGCCCCACCATGGTGCGGTCGA
>JAISRV010000145.1 GCA_031273445.1 Candidatus Adiutrix sp.
AACTTAAATAGCTCAATCTGATTCAGTACCCGCTCCAGAACCACTCTATATTCATGCCCCACATTAGTCGCGGCGTCAGACAGGACTGTTTGCAGATTTTCCCGCTCCGCGCCGGCGAAAAACGGCCTTCGGCCTTCCAGCCAGCGCCCCTGGTTATAAATCGGGGCTTTAAAGACAAAAGGGGCGCTGCGGAACAGCGAAAGCCCCAGCAAAAAATGAGGCACGACGGCTTGCTTTTTATTGTTTAAAAGTTGGTAATCGGCTATTTCCCAGGCCTCTGTAGTCTTATTGGCAAAACGCTCTCCATATTTCTCGCTGAGACCGCTAAGATCGGCATCAAAGCCATACCACGACGCCAGGACTTTATAGCCCTGACTTAAAAAATGATCTGGAACCAGGGCATAGGCTGAAGCCAATATGGCCTGGGCCTCTTCCAGGCCGTTTTCATAAACCTTGTCGAATCTGAGCCGTTCCCCGCCCCAAAGGCTCGGAACACTGTAAAAAGTGCCGCGGCTGGGGGACAAAGTCTCCGGATACCAAGTGAAGCCCTTATACTGAGCTTTAATGTCCGGGTATTCATCTAATATCTTGCCGACATGTTCACCGTCAAAGCCGTCCAGCAGCATGACGATCACGTTGGGGCCTTCAGGGCTGTAGGAGAATATTTCTTTTTCTTTTTCTATTTCCTGAGGCAGGTTATCGAGAAAAACCCGGTGTTCTCTTATTGGCCCGACCATCTTGACCGCGCTAAGCGCGGTCAGAACCAGGGCGATGCCGAACAGGGCGAAGGCGAAGCCTTTCCGGCCCTGCAGGCGGATGATCAAAAAGGCGGCCCCGGCCACGGCCAGATCTCTCACGATGTTGCGGCCCAGAGAACCGAAGTCGACGGTATCGGCGAAGAGGGGGCCTTCCATGAGCCCGTAGTCGCCGACGAAGACCAGGCCGTTCAAAGACAGAATCAGGGCGGCCAGGCTATATAAAAGAGTCAGAAGGGAACGCATTGACGGCGGGCAGAACGACCACAGTAAAAAAGACCCCAAAGCCCAAAAAACAAACAGAACATAAAAGGAGCGACTCAGAAGCTCATATTCGGCTGTCGGCACGTCAAAAGTCGAGGTGGTCATGATCAAAGCGGGTCCGTAAAAAAACAAAAGAGCGCCAATCAGGGCCGTGGCGGCGGCAAAAACGCCGCGCTGCCGGCCGTCCCAGAGGCGATCGAAGAGACCGTTGAGGCGCGAAAGCCCCTTAAATATTTTCAGGGAAACAGGTCTTTGGGAAAACCCGGCGGCCATGTTTTTCAGAGGAGCGGCCAGGAGATTCGCAAACCTGGTTCCCAGCCATAAAATTAAATTGACGGCGATCCAGTAAATCAGCAGGGCCGAAGGGCCCTTATACAGAACCACTAAAAAAACTGCGGCCATGACCAGGGCCTGAAGCCGCTCCCGCCTGGCGGCCTTTTTAACGTGAAAGGCCGCCAAAATATTTAAAGCGGTCATCAGAAAAGGCAACAGATTCAGGCCTCCGATCAAAGCGTCAGGCGCTCTCAAATCGGCGATGAGCCAACAAGACTGACCCCGGAGGGGCGCAAAAGCTTCAATCATATAATAAGCGGCCAGCAGAAACGGGACTTGCGACAAAACTTCCAGGGACGGGCGAAAACCCATAAGCGGCTTTCCGAGGGCCGCCGCCGCCTTTTTCAGGGAATAGAAAATCGCCGCCCCGATCGCCGACAGGCCGATCAAAGCCCAGCCGTAATCGCCGAAAGCCCGAAAAAAACCTATATAGAGGAATTTATATATCTGTTCCAATGGGAAAATGGCTATAAAATAAAGGGCGCTCAGCATTGAACATGGCCTCCGTCCAACCGCGGCCCGGCGGTCGCTTCAATTAGCGCGGTCAAATCCGGCGATCTGTGTTTCATGCTTTCAACCTCTCCAAACCTGGCCGTTTTTTATCGGCCAGCGCGCGTAAAATCCCGGCGGCTTCGTCGACGTCGGCTTCGGCCCAGCGCTGATCCCGCGCATAAAACCCGCTCGGATCATCAACCGGCACGAGCTTGAAAGACACGGCGTGGCACTTTGGCCCGGCCATAAAATCCACATTGGCCGACCAGCCGGTCGCGACCACTTCAAGGCCATAAGCCATGGCTTCGCGCAGGGTCAGCCCGTAGCCTTCCGAGCGGTGCAGCGAAAGATAAATATCCGCGCCGCCATACAGCGCCCTCAGGCCCGCGCCGTCCAGAGGCGAGGTCAGCGCTTTGATGTTCGGCGCCCCCTCGATGGCCTCTTGCAGAAGAGCCCATTCCCTGGGGTGGTTTTCAACGGAACCCGCTTTTAAGGTCAGTTCAGCCCCCGGGCCGGGGCCGTAAGCCTGATTAAAGGCCCTGACGGCGGCCAGGGGATTTTTGCGATAAAAATTTGAACCCAAGTCAAAAATGCTGAGAACCCTGACCACGCCGTCTTCAGCAAAACTCCTGGCGATGACCGGCCGCTCCGGCAGGCGGTATGGACGCACGCTCACCGGTTTGACCGTGGCCTTTCTAACGGCTTCGGCGGCAAAGACGGAGGGGCAGTAGACTTCATCCAACTTAGACAGAACCCGCCGCCAGGAATCCGGAACCATCTCCAGCTCCCACAGCAAAAAACCTATCACCCGTTTATTGGTCAAAAAGCGGCGGCAGGAGTAAAGAGCCCACAGCAGCACGGGCGGGTTACAATGAAAAACGACCGTTCCCCGTCTTGGCGCTTCCGGCGGATCCTGAGGAGTAAAAAGCCGCCCCTGGAAAAGGCCGTCAATTTCGCCTGGGCGTTCAATATTGACCGCATAGGTCGCGCCGGACGTTCCGGCCTTTAGGCCACACTCGGCCAGTTCCTGAAAATAAAGTCTGACCCCTTCGCCCAGGCCGGTCGGAGACTTAAAACAACCGACCACCCAAACCGGATCATTGGCCTCCGGTCGGATGTCCCTGGCTTTCGGGAGCAGCCATAGAGTCGCCAGGTTGAGGCAAAAATCATAAAATTTCGGGCTGATTCCCTTTATCAGGCGGCTCGCCCGCCTCAAGAAGCCATACATATCTAAATCAAGCCCCGATATATTTCCGCATAGGCGGCGGCCATTTTTTCGGCGGTGAACAAGTCTTCATAGCGTCTGGCCGCCCCCGCGCCCAAGCGCGCGGCCAGTTCGGGGTCGTCCCAGAGACGGTCCAAAGCCCGGCGCAGGGCCGCCGGGTCGGCCGGCGGCACGGTCAGCCCGGTTTCGCCGTCGATATTGACGAAAGTGCCGCCAGCTTCGATCTCGCAGCAAATGAGGGGCTTGCCGAACATGGCCCCTTCCACCAGGCTCAGCCCGAAAGCCTCGGAGCGCAGGTGGGAGGGCAGAATCAAGCCGTAGCAGAGAGACAGGAGCGCGTTTTTGTCCTCATCCGGCAAAGGGCCGACAAAAATCGCCCGCGCCTGGTTTTTCTCGGCCAGCCGCCGAAA
>JAISRV010000166.1 GCA_031273445.1 Candidatus Adiutrix sp.
AGAATATCCAGTAGGGCGGGCGCCGGCGCCAGGGTCAAACCGCGGCCGGTCAAAATGGAAAATTTCAGCGATTTTGAAGCGGCCCTGATGGCCGAGGCCCTGAAGGAGGCGGCCGAGGCCGCGCGGGGCGGCGAAGTGCCGTCCGGAGCGGTTCTGGCCGCCCCCGACGGCCGCCTCGCGGCCCGGGGCCGCAACCGCGTCATCAGCCTGTGCGACCCCACGGCCCACGCCGAAATACTGGCTCTGCGCGCGGCCGCGGCCGACGCGGGCAATTACCGCCTGCCCGGCTTCACCCTGGTCAGCACCCTGGAGCCCTGCCCCATGTGCCTTATGGCGGCCATACACGCCCGGGTGAAACAAATCATCTACGGCGCCCCGGAGCCCCGCTGGGGCGCGGCCGGCTCCCTGGTCGACCTGGCTGGGCTCGACGGCCTCAACCACCGCCTGACCCTGCGAGGCGGCCTTATGGCCGACGAGTGCCGCGGCCTGATCAGTTCTTTTTTCCAGCGCCGCAGAAAGGCCGCCGGCGAAAGCGCGTAAGGAGGCCCCGCTGTGGCCGAAACAAAAATACCCTTCGCCAGACAAGGGCGCCGCAGAAAGGCCGCCGGCGAAGGCGCTTAAGGGGGCCCTGTTGTGGCCGAAACAAAAATACCCTTCGCCAGACAAGGGCGCCGCAGAAAGGCCGCCGGCGAAGGCGCTTAAGGGGGCCCCGTTGTGGCCGAAACAAAAATACCGTTCGCCAGAGTCGTCTGCTCCGGCAATGAGTTGGAATATGTCCGGCAGGTTCTTGAAAGCGGTTGGTTGACGACGGCCGGCAAAGCCGGGGAATTTGAAAAAAAATTCGCCGTCCAGGTCGGCGCGCGCCGGGCCCTGGCCGTCAACTCCTGCACTTCGGCGCTGCACCTGGGGCTGGAAGCGCTGGGCCTGAAGCCCGGCGACGAGGTGATAGTGCCGGCCCTGACCTTCGCCGCCTCGGCCGAGACGGTTCGTTACCTGGGGGCCGAGCCGGTCATCTGCGACGTGGACGGCCGAACCGGCCTTCTGCGTCCGGAGACGGTCGCCGCCATAGCCGCCGGCCGCCCGAAGGTCAAAGCCGTCATGCCCGTCCACTACGGCGGCCAGAGCGTCAGGATGTTCGCCGACGCGCAAGGGCCGGGCCTAATGGAAGTCGCGCGCGCTTACGGCCTTAAAATCGTCGAAGACGCGGCCCATGCCTTCCCCGCCCGCTATCAGGCCGACGCCGGCCCGGTCGGCAGCCTTGAAGAGACGGTCTGCTGTTTCAGCTTTTACGCCAACAAGACCATCACCACGGCCGAAGGCGGCATGCTGACCTCCGGCTCGGAAGACGTTCTGCGCCGCGCCTCCGTCATGCGCCTGCACGGCATAGACCGCGACGTCTGGGCCCGCTTCACTTCCGCCAAACCTTCCTGGCGCTATGACGTGGTCGCCCCCGGCTATAAATACAATCTGCCCGACGTCCTGGCCGCCATAGGCCTGGCCCAACTGGAACAGGCCGCCGCCTGGCGCCTGGCCCGCGAAAACATCGCCCGCCGCTATTATGAAGCCCTAGGCCGACTGGAAGCCCTCGACCTCCTCCAACTGCGGTCGGGGCTAAGCCCGGCCGATCACAGTTGGCACCTTTTCCCCGTCATTCTCAAACCGGAGGCCCGGCTGGGCCGTGACGAATTCATTGAGAGGCTGGCCGAGCGCGGCATAGGGGCCTCGGTGCATTATTGCCCGCTTTACCGGCTGCGTTACTACCGCGAACGCTACGGCCTCGACCCCGCCGACTTTCCGGAAACGGAAAAAATATGGGCGGGCACGGTCTCGCTGCCCATCTATCCTTCGCTGACGGCGGACGAAACGGAATACGTCTGCCTGACCGTCGCCGAACTGCTCGGCGGCTGAGGGCGGGCATGGTCTGGAAACGCCTCTTCGATCTGGCCGGCTCGGCCGGGCTATTGGCGCTCTTGTGGCCGCTGATGCTGGTTTTAGCCCTGGCGGTGAAGCTCGACTCGCCCGGCCCGGCCCTCTTTCGCCAGACCCGCGTCGGGCGCGGAGGGCTTGATTTCGACATACTGAAATTCAGAACCATGACCGTTCTGCCCGAAGCTTCCGCCGGCCGTTTCGACGCCGGCGACGCCCGCCGCGTCACCCGGCTGGGGCGCCTGTTGCGGCGCGGCAAACTTGATGAGCTGCCGCAGCTGCTGAACGTTCTGAAAGGCGAGATGTCCCTGGTGGGCCCCCGGCCGGAAATACGGCGCTGGGTGGAGATTTACCCGGAAAGATGGCGGGCCGCCCTTCAGGTTCGTCCCGGCCTCACCGACGAGGCCTCCGTCAGATTTCGCCACGAAGAGGATATCTTAGCCGCCGCCGCCGACCCGGAGCGGTGCTACAGGGAGATGATCCTGCCCCGCAAACTGGATCTGTATGAAAAATACGCCGCCCGCCCCTCCTTCAAAGACGACCTGAAAATTATCTGGGCCACCCTCAAGGCCCTTTAGCTAACCGCACAGGAGGCTAGCCAGGCGCGAGAGCGACTGGCCGACGGCGCCGCCGTCGAATTTTCTAGCCTCCTGAGTAGTGGTTTTACGGGCTTATCGTCAGAACCTCGGCCGCGTCGACGGCTTTAATGGTTTGGGCGTCGGAGTCGGTCAAAAAGGTCCTGAACAGGTCCTCCAAAGTTCCGAATTCGCTGTATGGACGCTTCGCGAACCACGTGTAATCGTCTCCGCCCGCGTACAGGAAGTCGGTGATCGCGATTTTGTATTTCGCCTTCCCGACGAGCGCTTGGCCGCCGATTTTCACTTCCTCGGCCACGAACGAGTCGACCGGCGTTCCGTCCGCGAGTTTTCGCGTGGTCTTACGCGCCGTGACGGTCAGGCCGTAGAACTGCGGAAAGGCGCCCGCGCCCGGCTGCGACAAGCCGTGATTCAGCGCGGCCAACAAATCCTCCCCGGTCATTTCAACCACGAAGACGTAGTTGTCGTAGGGCATGACCGTCAGGAGCATGCCTTTCGTGATGTCGCCGCGGGGCAGGGAATCGCGAATCGAGCCGCTGTTCACCAAGGCGGCCTCAGCGCCCGTCCCCTTGACCAGAGCGGCGGCCGTCAGGCGGCCCAGGTTGGTGCTGCGATAACGAACGGCGGTTCTGTCTCCGATCAGGTCGATCGGGCTTCTGGCCACGACCGCCGACATCTCCCGCTCAAGTTCGGTTTTGAGAGCGTTCATGGCGGCGCTCATCTCCGGGTTGGGCCTGATGTTTGAAGTCTCCGCCGCCGGCATAAGCTTCGCGGACAAACTCCAGCCGTCTGAGGCGCGTCGCGCCTCAACGCGTCCCACGTTCGTCAGATGCGAGCCTGCGCTCGCGATCAGAGTTTTCCCGACCCGCAGGCCGTCCTTCAACTCGCTGTGGCTGTGTCCGTCGATGATCAGGTCTATTCCAGGCGCTTCGCGCGCGAGCGTCCGGGAAGACGGGTCGCAGTAGGCCTCGCTGCCGATGTGGGTCACGGCGATGATGATATCAGTTTTTTCTATTTCTTTCATATACTTGACTGTTTCGCGCGCTATTTCTATTATCTCCCGGGGCGAACCGAAGTCCAGCCCGGCGACGTGGCGGGGATCGGTCGACGTGGTCGTCGCGGGGGTCGAGAGGCCAAAAACGCCGACCTTCAGCTCCGCTAAATCCCGCAGGATGTAAGGCGCCAGCAGCCGTTCGCCGCCCTCGCGTTTTTTCACGTTCGCCGCGAGAAAATTCAAACGGTAGGCGTCGCGCAGTTCCGTCAGACGCCGCCAACCGTAATCGAAGTCGTGATTGCCGGCGGCGAAGGCGTCGTAATTCATCATCGAAAGAACCCTGGCCGCGAGTTCTCCCTTGCGGGCCGTGGCGAAAGGCTGCCCCTGGAGAACGTCGCCCGCGTCTATCAGCAGTTTGTTTCGGGCCTCGTCGCCGTCGACGAGAGCCTTGAGGTAATCGTAGCCCCAATGCCTCGGTTGCCCGTCCTGGTCTTTTTCGTGAAAGGCGTAGCCGTGAACGTCGTTGGTGTGGTAAACGACCAAGGCGGGCTCGCCCGCCGAGGCGGGGGCAGGCCGCGCGCCCGTCAGCAGGGCCGCCGCGGCCGCCAGGCAGAGTCCCGCCAGCATAAATTTTATTGCAAATTTTTCCTTCATGTCTTTTTCATCCTTAAAGAGCCAGGCCTAAATAAAGAAAACGCCCGTAATCGCCTGGAGATTTACGATGCGTCTTCAGTTGTTTTGTGGGAACTCATTTTTTTATTATAACAAATTCAAACGCTATCGCCTAGTTCGCGTGCGCCCCGTCAACGCAAGTGGCGCGGAACGATGGGAATGTCAAAAAAATTAAGGGCGCTCCAGGGGCGTTAGGTTAACCCTAAGATGATTTTTACGGCATTTGTCAGTTCGGTCAAGTCACGTGAAGAAAGATCGCAAATCTTTTTCCCGAAGCGTCTCTTGTCCGCCGCGCAAAGCTGATCGCAAACGGCTGCTGATTGATGTCCAGCGGATGGAAGCGAAAGCACGATAGGAGGATGCGGTTTGGCCGATGTGGAAAGAGGAACCACGACCACGGTTCCTCTGGCCATGTTAAGAGCGTTGACCGTAAGTATTACGGCAGGACGTCGTTTTTGCATTTCCATGCCTTCCGAAGGATCGAAGTTGACCCACCAGACCTCGCCGCGTCGCATCACTGATCTCCTAATCGGTTTCGTCGGCGCCTCTTAAGCCGTCCGCAATGAGTTCTTCACGCCATTCCCGCATTTCGGCGTTAAGGGTTGTGTCCCGCTCGACCTCAAGGGCGGCGAGGTAAAGTGGATCGCCTTCGGCGGGAAGAGCTTTTTCCAGCAACTCGGCAATGAACTTGCTCCGTTGCCGTGAAGGAATGGTTAATTTAAGCCTCTCGCCGAGGTGGTCGGGGATATGAAGCAGTAGTTGCATTATGGCCTCCTTATTGATATTAATATTGATATCAAGATCAAAAAGAATAGTCAAGGCTTAATCATAACGAAAGGCCGTGGAAGGTCTATTCCTTGATTTTTCTTTGAAAGTTCGGCCTGTCAATGAAGGGTCTGATTGAAGTCCCGGATAAGCCGCTCTGAACTCGTCGGCTTTCACCAGTACTCGAAGTCGGTGTCCTGCAGTTCCTGACCGGGCGGCAGGCTGATGAAATGTCCCTTCCGGCGAGGGCCGTCCACCAGGGCCGAAAAATACTCCAGCCCGGCTTCAATTTCCAGATATTCTTTTTCAAAAACCCGGCAATTTTCCAGGGCGCGCTCTTTGAGGGCGGCCACGTCGCCGACCCCGTTGTTGATGTAGATTATGTACTTATAGTTGGCCAATTCCAGCTGCATGCCGCGCAAGGCTTTTTTTTCGCCCATCCGGGGGGCGTATTTTTTCTCCACGGTGGACAAGGGGTCGCCGTAAACTTCCACCCAGCCGGCCGACAGGAAATAGGCGCCTGGATAGCGGTAAAAAATATCATGATAGCGTTTGGGCGAACCCAGCAGCATGGCGATGCAGTCGTGGCATCTGGGCATGGTCAGGCCGCCCTCGGCCCGCACCCCGAGGATGCCGTTGGAGCAGCGGCCGTAACCCAGCAGAATGTGTTCGGCGCCCTGAGCCTGGGCCAGGAGAATTTTTTCCATGACCCGGCCGGCCATGTTCTGGGGTTTGCTGTGGAGGGCGTATTCAGCCAGATGGAGCGGCATGTCTCGGCCGCCGATCACGGCTTCAAATTCCCGGCGCATCACTTCACAAGCCACCACCGCCGCTTGAGGGCACATAAATTACTCCTTCCTTATTTTATTCCTGCTGTTTTTTTGCGATTCTTGCCGCAAAACAACAATGCGCTTATACTGGTCAAGCCAGGCGCCTGGCCGCCGGGCGGCCGAAGGCCCTGCGCGGCGTATTCGCATTATATCCCAAGGGCTGGTCAGCCTCAAGGACAAGGAAAAAACCATGATCTCCAACGCGCTGTCCGTCGCCGGCGGCAACGTGGCCAGGGCCGCCCGCCGGCTGGACGTTTCACGGCGGCTTTTGGCCTATAAAATGAAAAAGCATGGCCTGGACCGAAGCTGTTTCAAAAGATGAAACATGAACGCAATCGCGACGCATAAAATGTCGGAAACGTTTCAGGGAGAAATAGCCTTCCTGCGCTATGTTTCTGAAAAAGAACAGGCGCCTCCGATTAAGTATGCCCATAGAGACGATTATTACATTTTTCTCTTCATTGAAACAGGGCGAAGCAGACTGTTGATAGATTTTGAGGAATATGAGCTGACCGGCGCGGCGGTTCGCTGTATTTTACCGGGGCAGGTCCATTTCCCCATTGCTTATATGAACGGCCGCGGCTGGATTTTGGCGGCCGATCCCATGCTGGTGAAGCCTGAATACAAGGAAATATTCGAAAAATTTTCCCTGTTTGAAAGCCGGAACGAACTGGCCGAAAGCCTGTTTTTAGACTTGAAATACTGTGTTTCCGCCATACACGCAAGACTCAGGCCGGAGGGGCGGCCTCTTGATAAAATTATTGTTCATGATTTAATTCTCTACTATATCGGCCTAATGGCGGAGGCCTGCCTCAAGGGCCTGCCCGCGGCGGCGAACAAGCGCCGCGCCGCGATCACTTTTCAATTTAAATCATTATTATCCGTCAATTACCAGTCGTTGAAATATCCGTCGCAATACGCCGCCAAATTGAATCTCTCGCCCGCCTATTTAAACGAAGCCGTAAAAAAAACCACAGGGCTGACGGTCGGCGACTGCATTCAAAATGAAATCATTCTCCAGGCTAAACGTTTGTTGTTCTATACGAATTTGAGCATTAAAGAAATAGCTCTTCAACTCGGCTATGAAGACTGGGCTTATTTTACGCGCCTGTTCAGCAAAGCCGTCAAACTGTCGCCCGGCCAATTCAGGAAAAAATACCTCAATGAGAAAAATTCATACGGAATATATCTGGATAAACCCCCGCCGGTGCTCCGCCGGCTGGGCCTGCCTCAAGGTCTGCCGAAATCGAGCGCTTGGGAAGGCGGGGTTTTTATGGCATAAGCATATCATCATTAAAAACCCCGACGACTGTTCGGGCTGCCTGAAATGCCTTGAGGCCTGCCCCCGGAGCGTATTCAGCCGCCAAGGCGGAGCCCTGGCCATAAAATAGCGGCGATTGCGGGAACTATTTGGACTGTGCGGTTAATTCCGTCCCTCAAAACAGGGCCGGAATTAACCTTTCGGAAATTTTATTGAAAATGCGACTTTGCATTGTCGGCCGGGCGCGCCATAAAAAACCGCCCGACAAAATGCCGGGCGGAGAGCTGATTTTAAACAGGCCAAATTGCAGATCCCCGGCCGCCTTTCAATAGCGACCGGGGAGCTGCGGTCAGGCCTTTTTAAAGGCGGCTTAGAAAGAGAAGGTGAGAGTGTTGTACCAGGCGTAGCTGTCTTCGGGGTCTTCCCAGACGGCCTGGCCATTGGTGTAGGCGTCGGCGCCGGTTCCGCCGGAGCCGGTTTCATTGAAGCCTTTCAGGGTTTTGAAGGCGTCGCCGTTGAACATATAGCCGAAGGCGGTGGTGAATTCAAGATTGTCCAGAAGCTGGAAGGAGAAGCCGAGGTCGATTTCCCAGCCCAGGTCCTTATCCTGCTCGATGAAAGTCACGCGACCATCCGGAATCAGCGTTCCGTCGGCGTTGCGCAAGCCCGTCCACGAATCGGCGATGCGGTAATTGGGGTTGACCAGGGCCAGATAGGCCACCGCATAGTGGAGGGAAATCTCATCGGTCAGGGCGTGATTGCCGCTCACGGCCAGGGCCCAGTGGTTGGCCTCCGTTTCCAGGTTAAATTCGCCGAAATTGCCCTCAATGCGCTGCAAGTCCTGCGTAAACGGCAACGAGTTCACCCCCCTGGCCCGACTGGTCAAGCCGCCGATGGAGTTGTCGGTGTTCAGGTAGTTCGGGGTGTGCTGGTAGGCGACGTGAATATAATTGACGTAGGCGTTGTTGGCGAAGCTGACGGCGTTGGCGGAATAGCCCAGCACCTCGGCGTCGACGGCGGAATAACGCCCGTTGCCGTTGGCGTTTTCGTTATAGGCCACGATCAGGGGGAAGAAGTTGCCGCCCATGTTCACCAGGCTCTTCGATTCGGTGGCGTCGAAATCTGAGCCGCTGACCCACCAGCCGGCCAGATTGACGTTGCCGGGGCCGTAGTTGTAATCGGCGTCAAGGTAGAAGCCGTAGCCCGACAGGTCCACATCAGGCTGGCCGCCCACGTTGTATTTTTCCTTGCCCCAGCCGGCCAGGCCCTCGAAGTGAATCCCGAAGTCGCCCCAGCTCTGCCCGAAGGCGGGGTTGACGTAAAAATAGTTGCCTTTGTCTATCACCGGCTCCTCGGGATCCTCTGGCGAGCTGTACAACGTGGCGTCGCGGTCATATATCAAATTCAGACTGACGCCGCCGCCGTCCCACTGGTAGGCGCCTTCGGCCTGGAAGCGGTCATAGTCCTGGTCGCTGGCCCAAATGGCGGCGTTGTCGTTATTGCTGACCTTGGCGTACTGGGCCATAAGGGAAAAGCCGTTGTCCCATTCCCTGGAATAACGTATGCCGTCCTGAACGCTGGCCTCCTCAAAGGGGCCGACGGTGGTGAAAATGGGGTTGGTTTCCGGGGCCCAGCCTAAAGTGGCCAGGCCGTAGACATCCAGATCCTCATCCAGGCGGCCGACCAGAACCGTGCCCCAGTCCTGCTTGATCTGGCCGTAGACGTGATAGGTTTCCGCCGTCATGCTGCTGGAGTCGCCCCATCTTTGAAAATTCGGGCCGCGCAGCCGCCAATAAACTGAAAGTTCGTCAGTGGGGCTGAAGGTCACGTCCAGATGCAGACGATGGCCAAAATAGCTGTCGGTGAAACTGGGCGTCCGCGAGTCGTTGTCCCCTCTTTTGCCCAGGTTCGTGTCGTTCAGGAAATAGGCGCGGTAATAACCGCTGAAATCGACCATGCTGGCCGCGGTCGCGGGCGCGGCCGAGCCGGCGATCACCATGGCGCCCAAGGCCATGTCCAAAGCTCTTTTCATAACAGGTTCTCCTTTGTGTTAGGGGCCGCTTTCTCTGGGCGGCCCTGCTTCAGGGTTGATGGGCCTCCGCTCGACAAGCCGAAAAATCGGCGGGAGGAATTTCAGGCCGGCGGCCCGGGAAACCCGAACCGGGCTTCCCGGGGCTATTTAAGGCAAATTACCCGTCAAGCAAGCGCTCCCGCCGACCGGGAAGCGCGGCCCGAACAGGCGCCCGGGCTATGGCGCCGGCGCAAGGAACCGTTTAGGCGGACGGCCCGACGCCGGAACTTTTTAGTGCCGCCCGCCGCCCTGGAAGCGGCGGGACGGCGTTTTTGGAGAAGAAAGACACCGCATCATTATTTTAACTGAGACGCAATATCTTTAATATTTTACATGCAATTATCTAGCCAGATCAAAACTATCTTTCTATAAAAAATATATCTGTATTTTCAGCTTATTATAATGAATTAAGATGACAAAAGGGGTCGCTTTGTGGCCAAATCGACACAATAGGCGGGGTATTTAATCACACTGTTGCAAAAAAGATACAATTGCAATAAAGGCCGAGGCCAGCGCCGTCGGGCCAAAAACAAAGGCTGGATCAGGCTGTCCGGTTCCCCGGCAAGTTCTGAAAAGCGCGCAAAATGTCCGCCGCCGCCGCCGCCGGCCGGTCGGCCCGCATGACGGCCGTCACCACGCAAACGCCCGCCGCCCCGCTGCCGGCCAAAATGCCGAGATTATCGGCCCTCAGCCCGCCGATGGCCAGCGCCGGAATCCGCACCGCCCGGCAGATATCTTGTAAAACCGCGACCTCGGTAATGACCGTTCTGACCTTGGTCGCGGTGGGGTAGATGGCCCCGACGCCCAGATAGTCGGCCCCGTCGCCTTCGGCCGCCCGGGCCGCCGCCACGGTCTTGGCCGTGGCCCCGACGATTTTGCCGGGCCCCATCAGGCGGCGGGCCTCGGCCACCGGCAAATCCTCGGGGCCGACGTGAACGCCGTCGGCCCCGGCCGCCAGGGCCACATCGACGCGGTCGTCGATGATGAGCGGAACCCCGTAAGAGGCGCAAAGCGTTTTGGCTCGTCTGGCCAGGCGCAGCAAAGCGCCGTCGCCGCGATATTTGTCGCGCAATTGCGCCAGCGTCGCCCCGCCGGCCAGGGCGCCCTCCAGGCGCGTCAAAAGGACAGCCTCATCGGCTTCCTCGGCATCGGTGATGACGTATAAAGTCGGATCAAAATCAGCCATTGAGCCTCCTGAATTCAGCGCGGCGGCCGGGCGATGGGGGCCAGGGTCGCGCCCGTGGCCCGCACCAGGTCGCCCGGCGCCATGAAGAACATCAGGCCCCGCCCCCCGGCATTGACGATTATGCGCTCATGGCGCATGATTTCATCCAGAATATAGACCGGATAAGCTTTTTTGCCGCCCAGGGGCGAACAGCCGCCCCGCTGATAGCCGGTCAGCTCCGGCAGTTCTCTGACCGCGGCCAGGGCCACGCTTTTGTTGCCTGAAGCCGCGGCCAGGGCTTTGAAGTCAAGTTCGCGCCCGGCCGGGAGACAGGCTTCCAGGACGCCGCCCTGGTCGCCCCTGGCGACCAGGGTTTTATAGACGCGTTCCAGCGGCAGGCCCAGATGGGCGGCGGCCGCTTCGGCCGAAAGATCGTCTTCGTCGACTTCGAAGCGGCGCAGTTCATAAGCTAGGCCCAGGGAATCCAGGAAGCGCGCGGCGTTGGTTTTTTTTATTTTCACTTTTCGACTCTCCACAACAAAGCCGCCCCGGGAGGCGGCTTTGGCGGTTCCAGACTCCGGGGCTGGCCCGAAAGCCGAAGCCTCGGGGCGCGGCCCGGGGCCCTGGTTTTACTGAAGGGAACCAGTGGCGATGATGAAGAATTCGGCCCTTCTGTTTTCAAAGGTGGCGGAATCGCTGGTGCCGGGGGAGACAGGATTACGTTTGCCTTCGGACATCAGGAAGATACGCTTGGGGTTGATGCCGTTGTTGACCAGATAACGCTGCACTTCGGCGGCCCGGTGAGCGGCCAGGATCAGGTTGAATTCATCGTTGCTGCGATAGTCGGCATTGCCGACGACAAAGATGATGTGGCCGGGGAAGTGCTTCAGGTAAGCGATCTTGTAGTCGAGGGTACGCGTGGCCTCAGGGCGCAAGTTGTACTTGCCAAGGTCAAAGTGAACTGTCTCGTTGATGACGGGCGCCTGGGGGAACTGCCCGCTCTTGCCGCAACCCATGACAAGCAAGGCCCCGACCAAAGCAACCAGAAGCAGCATCGAAAATCTTTTCATAATTCTAAATCCTCCATGTTTGCTAGCCTTTCAGCTAAAGTTGGAATTTGAAATCAAGCCCAAAAAAATCAGTCGCCATAGAACTCCTTTCCTCATAACATTAGTTTTGTTCCGCCTTCTTTTTTTTAAAGTGAAGGGAGCGGGCGCGATGAAACTTATCGTCCGTTCCGCAGTCGAACCTGGCATAAGCCGCCGTATCCGGCTATATATCGACTCGCCGAATGAACATAAGCAAGCCTGATTTCGTCAAAGCCCTAAACCGCAATATTTTTGCCGCCGAGGCGTTGCGATATTCGCCAGCCTGGTCTATATTAAGAGGCCAGGCCTCAAGGCGGCGACAGAAGCCTGAAGAGAGCGACGGCCTGCCGACGGAAACCAGCCGAACGCCCCATAATCCGCCGCATATAATGCGGCATCGTAACGACATATTTTACGGCTGTCATTTTTTATTGTAACATATGGTCTCCGGTATAGCAAATGCCCGGTGAAATAAAAACGCCTTTTCGCCCGCCGCCGGCCCGCCGGGATTTGATTCCGGGGCCGAAAAACGCTCTTAAGTCAATCGTCTTCAGCGCCGCTTATGGAAGCGACCGGACAGGCCGTTTTTATATTTTGCCTTTATTTATACCCGGAAGTCAAGGCTGAAGTCAAGGCCGCGAAATTTTTTTTATAAACCCGGCGGGCCTGAACGTTTCGCGACGCCGCAGGGGAGTCAGCCTTTGGGAAGCTCTATGGATTTTATCTATTACCCTGTATTATTGAATAAAAGTTGCGGGGCCTAGTGGACTGTGCGGTTAGAAGGAACTAACCGCACAGGACGCTAGTCGCGCCGGCGTTGATTTATGGAGTTTTTTTTGATATGCTGTAAAAATCTTATAAAAAACCACGCCGCGAATATGGCGAATATGGGATGAGCCGCGTCGACGGACGCGGGACTGTATGCGCTAAGGACGAAACGGCCGAAATCAGCGCCCTGCCAAGCCCGCCGGCCGGCGCCTTAACCATGAGGCGTAAAGAAGCGCCGCCCGGGCGCCCTGCAACTTCTTAAACTTACCGACTTGCGGCTTCAAATCGCCCCGGGGCGCCGCCAGGCGTCGCCGGCTTGTCGCAACATAAACCTAAAGGTCCGGCTGAAAAGCCGCCGCCGTGAGGTGTTCTTCCATGCCAAGCAACATCGGCGCCTGGGAAATGGTCGTCATCGCCATCCTGATATTGGTCATTTTCGGCGGCCGCAGCCTGCCGGAACTGGGCCGGAGCCTGGGCCGGAGCTTGGCCGGCTTCCGCCGCGCGGCTCAGGCGCCCGTCAAGGCTCCAAACCAAAATGAAAAAGTCGACCTCGCCAAGCCGACAAGCCAAAATGAAAAAGTCGACCCGACAGGGCCCGGCTGATTGAGAGGCCGACAAACCAAAATGAAAAAGTCGGCCCGACAGGGCCGACGGAGCAAAGCGACTGGTTGAGAGGCCGACGAAGCGACAGGCCAAGCAAAAATCGCATTTTTTGCCTGGCTGCAATCAGCCCCGACAAAGCTCCAAACCAAAATGAATGAAAGCCTGGTCATAACCTCGTAACTTGTAAGAAGGAGACGCAATGGAAACAAACAGCGGATTTTTGGCCTTTTTGGATAAGCTGTCCGACTTTGTCGGCCATCTAGGGGGGATAGTCTGGGGGCCCTATGTCCTGATTCCGCTCCTGTTGGGGACCGGCATCATCATGATGGTCGGCCTCAGATTCATGCCTTTCGCCAAATTGGGCGCCGCTTTCGCCGTCATGTGGCATGGACGCAGGCATGATCCGGAGCATAAGGGGGAACTTTCGCCCTTCAACGCGCTGATGACCTCCATGGCCGCGACCGTGGGCACGGGCAACATCGTGGGCGTGGCCACGGCCATTCTCCTGGGCGGGCCCGGGGCCGTCTTCTG
>JAISRV010000169.1 GCA_031273445.1 Candidatus Adiutrix sp.
CGCGCTTTATTTCCTCGATGACCACTTCTTTTTCCAGCTCATATTCTTTGGGGTCATACAGAGGGGCGAAGACCATGTCGGCCAGAATATCCAGCCCCAGGTCAACCTGTTCGGCCGGCCTCTCGAGATAATAAACGGTCGAATCGCTGGAAGTATAGGCATTCATGTCCCCGCCGTTGCGTTCGACCAAGCTGGAAATGAGGCCCGGCTCGGGATGCCTGGACGTGCCCTTGAAGGCCATATGCTCCATCAGGTGGGCCAAGCCGTATTCAGAGCGCACGGCCTCGTCCGCGGCGCCCGTGCGCACCATGACCCGCATGGAGGCCACGGGGCTGCCGGGCTGTGAGGCCATTATGACCTTAAGGCCGTTGGCCAGACTAAAACTTTCCTCAGCCGCGCCCCAGGCCCGCAACGGGGGCAGAAGGCCGCCCAGAACCAGCCCCAGAGCGCCGGCGATTTTGAATATGGGTAATCTCATATTTGCTTTCCTTTCGTCCCGTCAACCGCAAATAAACCTGCCGATATAGATTTTCTATGATAAAATAAGCTTTTGCAATAAAATTATCAACCATAAAAATATTCAGAGGATACGACTATGGCCGCGGCAAGCGACGATCAAAAGAAGGAAACGGGCGAATGGCGCGGGGTGGAGATGAAATTCATCCACTCTTCGGGGCCTGGCGGCCAGAACGTCAACAAGGTGGCCACCGCCGTCCAGCTGCGCTTCAACCCTGAAGAGTCTAACTTGACGGAAGCCCAGATCGCCCGCCTTCATATTTTGGCGGGAGAGCGGATCAACCATGAAGGCCTGCTCATAATCACCGCGCGCACGCGCCGCAGCCAATTGCTCAACAAAAAAGAAGCCCTGAGCCGCCTGGCGGAACTCATCGACCGGGCCAAGGCCCCGCCGCCTCGCCCCCGCAGGGCCACGCGCCCGACCAAGCGAGCCGAGGAGATGCGCCTGGCGGACAAAAAAAGACGAGGCCGCGGCAAAGCGGCCAGAACGGCGATAAAACTTTACGACGAATGATCGTCCGCGCCGTCCCCAAACCCAGGGCAATCGCTTCATATTGCCCAGGCGGTTAAATATATTCATTTAAGAGGCATGGGAGATGGCCGGGTCTTCAAAGTATTTTTTGACCCTTCCGGGCCTCTTCTGAATGATCTTCATGGCTGAGCCTACTTTCATTTTGACCTGATCTTTGGTAATGCCGACCAAGCCGGAATGGATTTGATATTTTCGGGTGTAGATATTTTTAGGATGTAAATATAGAAATAATGGCAGATCGAAGAGCAAAAGCAACAGGCCGTTGTGAGTTAGCGAGTCAGACGGATGGCGCGAACCGCGAGGCGACAAGACTGGCTACATCCCGCAGCCACAAACCACTTTCGTGTTTAGCTTTCAATGTAAGGAGGCACTGCGCGGTTTCGGGGTTCCAACGCATTCCAGCTTGCTTGAGACGCTGTTGGAGGATGGTTTTGTTCGCGCCTTCGACAGCGCCGTTGCCAATTAAATATCCATTCTTCGTATACTCTGCATAGTCGATGGCGTTTTTGTTGTTGCTGATGTATCTGTGCAAATTCACGGGGGAACTCGTCGCAGCTCTTTGATCCGTTTTTTCGAGTTCAGCCAACACGCCCTCGAAGCGTCCCGCTTTCAGTTCGGCGCAGATGCGCTCCGACCAAGGTTTGTACTTGGACTCATCCATGCCGTATACGTGCTTTGCGAAAACGTCGACGTTTTCGCAAAGGCGATAATAGTCAAGTATTTGTTGGGCATCTGGAAACATCTCTTCTTTCATGTTCCGTATCCATGCCGCCCCATCGCTTAGTATTATGGTTTTCTTATATTTGCCGTATCCGTTCCTGACGGCGCAGGCGAACAGGTGTTTTTTGAACTCGTCTACGCCTCCAACGAAGCTCACATATTCTCGTTTCGTGATTTGGCCCTGCCTACGGCCGTGCTTGTCCGTCAAAAAGCGCATGTTGTCAGACGAAAAGACCACTCCGAGCTTGTTTTCCAGCCAAGTGGAGCCGCCCTTGTTTTTTTGCCGCGTGTTAAGCGCGGCGCCGTCTGTTTCAATGTAGAGTATGCCTTCTTTCCTGCGACTGGGAAACGACAGTTTCCCGGAGCAGAGGCGTTCGTACGCTTCCTGCGCGATTTCGCAGTCGCGTTCAAAGACCATGCCCCCAACGGCGTTTGAAGCCAAACGCACAGTATCGTCGTTGATTTTTATGCCCATTGTCTTGAGAATCGCGTCTTCCGCCGCTTGGTAGGAGGGCTGGTTTTGCGCCCAATAGGCGACTTCCAGCATTGCGGCGGGAGTAAGTTTGAAAGGGAGTGAAGCGATGCCCAGATAGCAGTCCATGGGCACGACGGCGGTGAGGCCTTCCGCGGACCAGAGCCGTTCGCGGTCTTTTTGTGACTTTGGCCTCAGGACATAACGCGAGAAGCGGAGGCTTCCGTTGACCGTCATTATGGATCGGGAATATTTTTTATTCGTCCTGAGAATTATCCCCTTTCCTCTGTATTCTGTTTTTTTTTACGAATGAGCCCCGATTCGTCAGCATCCGACAGCAGATCTTGCAACATATCTAAATATATATTACTGGTATTTCCGCGCAAAGCGCTCCACAGCCGCTCAATTTCCGTTATGTTCACGAAATTCTCGGCGTCCCGTGTCCCCTCTTTGATTTTCTCGCGAAATTCATCAATCACATGTAAAAGCATTTCAGCATATTCTTTTCCTTCCCTGATCTTATCCTCATTCATAAATACGCTCGCCCCTAATTTAAGTATTTCATGTGATTGCTGAGGCAGTGTAACATATATTGTCTCATTTGTAAATACATTCTTTTAATATCTATATTCTTTGACTATATCCGCTTGACACGGTGGCTTCATTTTGGTATTTATCATAGTCAAATCTTATTTTGAATATAGATTAATAAAATAGCATAAATCATCAGGGGCTCACCAACCCATTTCGCGGCGAGCGGCCGAGGCGGAGGTATGTTTGATTATGGGCGACGGCGACAGAATCATTCTGGATGAATTGGCCAAAAGCGTTTTGGAGATGGATGAAGACCTGGCCCAGGAAGCGGCCCAAAGGGCTATTGAGGCCGCCATTGATCCCCAAACCGCTATTGCGGAAGGGCTTTCCAAAGGCATGGAGGCGGCGGGGGTCAAATATGAGGAAGAAGAATATTTCGTGCCGGAATTGCTTTTATGTTCAGACGCCATGTATGCCGGCCTGGCTGTTTTAAGGCCGCATATCCGGCAAGACGGCGATAAAAAAGGCCGCGCGGTCATCGGCGTGGTTGAAGGCGACACCCACGACATAGGCAAGAATCTGGTCAAACTGTTCATGGAGACTTACGGTTTTGAAATGATCGATCTGGGCCGTGACGTGCCGATTGAAAAATTCATCGAGACGGTCAGGGACAATGACGTCCAGGTGGTCTGCATGTCGACCTTGATGACCACCACCATGGCGAGCATGAAGTCGGTCATAAAAAGGCTAAAAGAAGAAGGCTTGAGAGACAAGGTCAAAGTGGTCATCGGAGGGGCGCCTATTTCCCAGGCTTTCGCCGCCCACATCGGCGCCGACGCCTACTCCACGACGGCTACGGAGGCGCCTTTTACCGCAAACGGCTTGATCGCCTCGGCCTCTTGACGCCTTCCGGAGCGCCGCGGCCATGATGACGGAAAAAGAAAGACTGCAATCAGCTTTAAAGGGCCGGCCGGTCGACCGCCCCCCCTGCATCTGCCCGGGGGGAATGATGAATATGATAACCAGGGAGCTGATGGAAAAGGCCGAAACATCATGGCCCCAGGCTCATGCCGAGGCCGGGCTTATGGCCGAACTGGCCGCCGCGTCTTACGGGACGGGCTGTTTTGAAAATTACGGCCTGCCTTTCTGCCTGACTGTGGAAGCGGAGGCGATGGGCGCCGGAGTCGACCTCGGCACGATGGACCGGGAGCCGCATATCGTTGAATACGCTATTGATTCGGTTGAGCAATGGAGCGATCTGCCGCCCCTGGATGCGGAAAAAGGCCGGCTGAAGGTCGTCTTGGAGGCGATAAAGATACTCAAAAACAGGGCCGGGTCCGTCCCCATAATCGGCAACCTCAGCGGCCCGATCAGCCTGGCCGGCTCTCTTATGGCACCGGGCGTCTTCTTTAAGGAATTGCGGCGAAAAAAAGAACCCGCCAAGGCCTTCATGAATTTCATCACGGAGCAGTCGCTTTATTTCGGTCTGAAACAAATGGAAGCCGGGGCCGACTTTATCGCCGTTTCCGATCCCAGCGCCAGCGGTGAAATTCTGGGGCCGGCCCTCTTTGACGAATATGCCCGCCCGGCCCTGACCAAAATAATCGCGGGCCTGAAGACGGCCTTTCCGGAAACAGCCGTCATCGTCCACATCTGCGGGAAGATGCACACGGTCTTCAACTCCCTGAATAAAGTCCCGGCCGACGCCCTGAGTTTCGACGCCGTGGTCAGTCTGGCCAAAGCCAGGGAGAATTTTCCGGGCCGGGCCATTATGGGCAACGTCAGCACCTTTGCCCTGGAACTGTCCGCTCCCGAAAAAATAGCCGCCCTGACCCGGCATTGCCTGAAAACGGCCGATATAATTTCCCCGGCCTGCGGCCTGGGAACCGGCTCGCCTCTGGGCAACGTTCAGGCCAT
>JAISRV010000185.1 GCA_031273445.1 Candidatus Adiutrix sp.
TGGCGCTACGAATGGTCCGGCCATAAGCTGGTCGAAGTCGCTTCCGCCAACATCAGAGCCCAAATCGGCGGGCCCGGCTTTTCCAAACAGGCCGCCTACATCCTGATTCTGGTCTCCGAAGCCGAGGCCCTGAAGGCCGTCAAAAACCAGGCCAGCGCCGCCGACTTCGCCCAGGTCCTGACCGGGGCCATGACCCAGAACATCTACCTGGCCGCCGCCTCTTTAAAGCTGGGAGCCCGTTATCTCCACAGCATGAACGTGGCCGGGATAAGCGAGGCCTTGAAGCTCGCCCCCGAAGACAAGCCCATCTGCCTCATGCTCCTGGGAAATTGAGGCTATTTTAGGAAAATTTTATGTCCAAAATATTAAGCCTTCTGGCCGTTTGCGGCCTCATTTTTCTGACTTTTTACGGGGCGCCCGAGGCCCGGGCCCAGGCCCAGCATAAATACAGCACCTGGAGCGAAGTGGCCGAGGCCATGGTCGTGCCTTTGAGGCAGGCGGAGGCCGAATACGCCAAAGGCGGCTGCCGGGAAGACTGCCGAGACCTGGTCAACGAAGCCTACTTCGGCTTTTACGAAAAAGAAGGCTTCGAGCGTAACGTCAAGGGCCGCATCTCCGGGCGCCGGGTCTCGGAAGTGGAATACAAGTTCGCCACCATCAAGATGGCCATTCTGGAGGGCAAGGCGGCGGCGGATGTTTCCCGGGAAATAGAGATTTTGGCCGCCTGGCTGCTGGAAGACGCCCAAGCCCTGGACGCCAAGACTTTCGGCAGCCAGACCGCTTCCTCTGGTTCATCCGGGTCGGCCGAGTCAGGCCGCCAGGCCCGGGGCTGGGTCAGCTTCCTGGCCGCCTTGGGCATACTTTTAAGGGAGGGCTTTGAAGCCATTCTGGTCATCGCCGCCATCGCCGCCTATCTGACCCGCAGCGGCAACCAGGCGGCGGTCAAGGTGGTCTACTGGAGCGGCCTGGCGGCTGTGGCCGTCAGCGGCCTAGCGGCCGTGGCCCTGCAGAGCCTGTTCAGCCTCAGCGGCCAGAATCAGGAGATACTGGAAGGGGCCACCATGCTCCTGGCCACCGCGGTTCTCTTTTGCGTCAGCAACTGGATGTTTTCCAAAGCCGAGGCCGAGGCCTGGAAGAACTACATCGAAAGCAAAGTCCAAGCGGCCGTGACCACCGGCAGCGCCTTCGCCCTGGGCGCCGCCGCCTTCCTGGCCGTCTTCAGGGAAGGGGCCGAGACCATCCTCTTCTATCAGGGCATAATCAACGAGGCCGGCGACGACACCAGCATGGTCTGGCTGGGCTTCGCCGTGGGCTGCCTGGGGCTGGCCGTAATCTTCGTGATCATCCGCCACGGGACCATGAGGCTGCCCTTGAAGCCCTTCTTCATCGGCACCAGCATTTTGATGTTCATCATGTCCATCGCCTTTGCCGGCGGCGGCATCAAGGAATTGCAGGAAGGCGACCTTATCCCGGTGACCATGGTGGATTTCGTGCCCACCATCGACATCCTGGGCATATATCCCACGGTTCAGACCCTGATCCCCCAGATCGTCATCCTGGCTTTGTCGATATTTTCGATCTTTTGGATTCGCGCTAAAACCAAACGCGGCGCCCGCGGGACCAGACCGGGTTCGGCCCCGCCGGTTCCGGCCGCTTGATTTGCCCTCGGAGGCCGTGCCTCCGGGGCTGTGATGAGACACGTTCGCCAACCTAAATTTTTTCGGAGGAAAAAAATGCGCTCAAGCAAAACTATGGCCCTTTTCGCTTCCCTGACCCTTCTCGTCTGCCTCGGCCTGGCCCCGGCCGCCCTGGCCCAGGCCCCCGGCGAAGCCGCCGGCTTTGAGGAATTCCCCCTGGGCGACGATCAGCAGGTCGGCCCCCTGCACATCGCCGGCGTCTACTTCCAGCCTGTCGATATGGAGCCCCTGGGGGCCGGCGGGCTTCCGGCGGCCCAGTCCGACATGCACCTGGAAGCCGACATCTCGGCGGCCGAGAATAACGACCTGGGCTACGGGGTCGGCGATTTCGTGCCCAACCTGACCGTCAAATACAAGGCCGAAAAAGTCGGCGGCAAGACCATTGAGGGCGTCTTCATGCCCATGAGCGCCTCCGACGGCCCCCACTACGGCAACAACGTCAAGCTGGACGGGCCCGGCAAATACAAAATCAGCTTCATCATCGAAAGCCCCGAAAAGCAGGGCTACCTTTTGCATGTGGACAAAACCACGGGCGTGCCCGGCAAATTCTGGAAAGAGCCCATCGTGGTTTCCTGGGACTTCGACTTCGTGCCCCGCTCCTGGTAATCTGAAAACCTAAACAGCCCTAAGCGCCCGACTCGGCGCCTCCGACCCGGAGGCCGCCGGGCCGGGGGTTTCCTAATATAAAGACGGGCGTCTTCATTTTCAGGCGACCGCCGCCCCCACTTTCCACAGCGCCTGGTTTCGCGATGCTTTTTTATCTGATACGCACAATTGACGCCGCCTGGGTTTTGGCCATCGGAGCCCCGCTCATTGTCTTCGCCCTGCGCCGGGACGACCGGCTGCCTACAAAACGCCGGCTCCTGTGGGGGGCCGTTGCGCTGGGCCTTTTAGACGGCCTGGTTTACGCCTATTTGAGGCGCAATACCGGCTGGGTCATCCGGGAATTTTACGACCTGGGGGTCCTCTGGCCCTTTTTGCCCCTGGCCCTGGTTTGGCTTATCGCCGCCCGGGCCGCCCTGACCCCCGCCGGCAGACCCGGCCGGCTTCTCCGCTGGTCCGGGGCTTTGACGCTCTTTCTGCTCCTGGCCCGAGTTCTGCCGGACGTCTTTATCTACCCTCTGGATTTCGGCATCGGCTTGGACTCCTACTTCAATCTGGATTATTTGTCCAAATGCGCCGGCTATTTGTCCGGGCTTCTGTTGATGCTGCTCTGGGGCGGCGCGATAGGCTGGCTCTGCCGCCAGGCCCCCCTGTCGGCGGCCCGCTGGTTCGTCCTGGCCTCGTTTTTTTTCCTGGCCCTGGACCTGATGCTGGAAGCCGGGCAAATCATGTTTGTGCGCCGGATGCTGCCCAACATAAAAATCGGCTCGATCACCCCCTTCACCTTCATCAATTTTTTCCTTAACCACAAGGTCTATTTCATATTGGTCCAGATCGCGCTCTGGGGCGGCCTGGCGGCCGGCCTGATCATCCGCTCCCGGGTGGTCAGGCCCTGGGGGGCCAACCCGGCTTTGATCAGAAAAAGCCGCTACGGCCTGATTCTGAGTTTTCGGGCGGGCCTGGCGGCCATGGTCTGCATGGGCCTCGTCCTCTTGGCCGTGACCAGCCTGCGCGCCATCGAAGCCCGGGGCCCCTACATCGCCGAGCCGGAAGAAGTGACGGCCGAGGAAGAGGAGCTGAGGCTGGATCTGGACATAGTGGGCGACGGCAACCTCCACCGCCACATGTACAAGACGGAAAACGGCGTCCCGATGCGCTTCATCGTCATCAAAAAGACGGCCAACGCCTACGGCGTGGGGCTGGACGCCTGCGACATCTGCGGCCCGACCGGCTATTACCAGCGGGGCGACCAGGTCATCTGCAAGCTTTGCGACGTGGTCATGAACAAATCCACCATCGGCTTTCCCGGCGGCTGCAACCCGGTGCCCTTAAAATTCCGCATCGAAAAAGGCAAAATAATCATAGAGACCGCCGACCTGGAAGAGGAAGAACACCGCTTCCAGTAGAAAGCGGACAAAAAACGACGTGATCGCGGAGCCGGGACAAGAACCTGCCGAACGACGACGTGATCGCGGAGCCGGGGCAAAAAATGTTTTGGAAGATGGTGGCCGGGGCTTTACGCCGGCAAAAGGGCAAACACGTCATGATCGCCTTTACCGTGGGTCTGGGGGTCTCCCTGGCCACGGCCATGCTGGGCGTCATGTTCGACATAGGCGACAAGGTCAACCAGGAACTCAAGGCCTACGGGGCCAATTTGAACGTCATCCCCCGGGGGGCCTCCCTTCTGGGCGACAAATACCAATTGGCCGGGGATGACGGGGGCGAGGCCGCCGAAGAGGTTCTGGCCGCCAACTACATCAGGGAAGACGAGCTCTATAAGATCAAGATGATCTTCTGGGCCTACAATATCGTGGATTTCTCGCCTTACCTGACGGCCCGGGTCAAGGTCGGCAATGAGGAAATAAACCTGGTGGGGGCCTGGTTCAACAAGCATCTGTCGCTGCCCACCGGCGACGAGGTGGATACCGGCATGGCCTCCATGAAGTCCTGGTGGAAAATCGAGGGGCAGCCCGTGGATGAGGCCTTTCCCGACGGGGTCATGGTGGGGCGGAACCTGGCCGGCAAGCTCAAATTGGCCCCGGGTTCGACCTTTGAAGCGGCCGCCGCCGACAGCGGCCTGGTCAAAACGCTGACCGTGCGTTCGGTTTTTTCCAGCGGCGGGGAGGAGGACGACGAAATATTCGCGCCGCTGGCCCTGGCCCAGGAGCTGGCCGGTAAGCCCGGCCTGGTTCAGAGAGTGGAAGTGAGCGCTTTGACCACTCCGGAAAACGATCTGGCCCGCAAAGCGGCCCAAAACCCGGACCATTTGTCGCGCCAGGAATGGGACACCTGGTATTGCACGGCCTATATCAGCTCCATCGCCTATCAGATCGAGGAAATTATGCCCGGGGTGCGGGTCAAGCCCGTCATGCGGGTGGCCGAATCCGAGGGAACCATTCTCCACAAGACCCAGCTTATGATCGTGCTGCTGACCATTCTGACTCTCCTCTGCTCGGCCTTGGCCATCTCCAACCTGGTGACGGCCAACATTATGGAGCGAAGCGTGGAAATAGGCCTCATGAAGGCCCTGGGGGCGACGAACCTGTCGGTTTCCCTGCTGGTTTTGACCGAAATGCTGATAGTGGCCTTTATGGGCGGGGTCTGCGGCTATCTGGCCGGGCTGGGCCTGGCCCGCTTTATCGGCCTGGCCGTCTTCGGAACCTCGGTGGAAGTGAAGACGGTGGTCATCCCCATAACCGTTCTGATGATTCTGGCGGTCACCCTGTTGGGCAGTCTGCCGTCTTTAAGGTCCATTCTGCACCTCCGGCCTACGGAAGTCTTGCACGGGAGGTGAGAAATGAGCAAAAACAGCTTTTTTTTGGCCAGGATGCTCATGTGGAGCCTATTGCGCCGGCGCTCCAGGCTGCTGATAGCCCTGCTCGGCGTGACTATCGGGGCCACCGTCCTGTTCAGCCTGGTCACCCTCTGTTACGACATCCCGCGCCAGTTGAGCCGGGAGTTTCGCTCCTACGGGGCCAATCTGGTCTTCGTCAAGGCCGGCGGAGTGGGACGCATGAGTCTGGCCGAATTGAACCAGGCCGCGGCCTTACTGCCGGCCGAACAATTGGTGGGCCTGACCCCTCTGCGCTACGAGAGCGTCAGAAATCACATGCTCCCCTATACGGCCGTGGGCGTCGATTTTGAGGAAGCGCGCAAAACCAGCCCCTACTGGCGGGTGGAAGGGGTCTGGCCCGCCCGGTCGGGCGAGATGCTGGCTGGTTCGGACGTGGCCGAAAAGATCCGGCTGACCCCGGGCCAAAGCCTGACCCTGGACGGGCGCAACGAGGCCCAGGAGCGCTATGACAAAGAATTCAAGGTGACCGGGATAGTCTCCACCGGCGGGGTGGAAGACGGCTTTATGGTCATAAGCCTGAGCGACATGGAAGAGATGACCGGGGAAGCCGACCGGCTGGACCTGGCTGAAGCCAGCCTGACTTCCAATTCCGCCGCCCTGTCTGAAATCTCGGCCCAGGTCAAAGCCCGGTTCCCCGGCTTGGAAGCCCGCCCGGTCACCCGGGTGGCCAGTTCCGAGGAAACCGTTCTCTCCAAGCTGACCGCCCTGGTCTATCTGGTCAGCCTGGTGGTGCTGAGTTTAACGATGATCTGCGTGGCCACCACGATGATGACCGTGGTTCTGGAGCGGCGCCGGGAGATCGGTCTTAAAAAGGCCCTGGGGGCCGAAAACCGCCGAGTGGCCCGGGAGTTTCTGGCCGAAGGCCTCATTTTGGGCGTTTTAGGCGGTTTTTTAGGCTCGGTCTGCGGCTTGTTTTTGGCCGGGGCCGTCTCGGCCAGCGTCTTCGGCCGGGCCCTGACCCCTGAACCGCAACTGGCGCCCATCACCATCGCCGTTTCGGCCGTGGTCACCATCGTGGCCTGCCTGGCGCCGGTTCGCCGGGCCGTGGACGTGGAGCCGGCCCTGGTGCTGCGGGGCGAATGACCGCCGGGGCGGTCTGTTCGCCCCGGCCGACCAAGAGGGCGGGCTAACCCCGCCCCTACGGGAAACAAAAAAATGAGCGAAAGCGCACGCAATATTCTGGAAATCACCGACGTCTCTAAAATCTACGGGCCCTTGAAAGCCCTGGAGACCATCAATCTCACCGTCCCCCCCGGCCAGTGGCTGGCGATTATGGGGCCTTCCGGCTCCGGCAAGACCACCTTGATGAATATCATCGGCTGTCTGGACACCGCCTCCGAGGGGGCGGTGCGCCTGGACGGCCTGAACCTGGCCCAGCTGACCCGGGCCGAATTGACCGGCATCCGCAGGGAAGCCATCGGCTTGATCTTCCAGCAGTTTCACCTGATTTCCTATTTGACGGCCCTGGAAAACGTCATGGTGGCCCAGTTCTACCACAGCATGGTGGACGAGGGCGAAGCCTTGGCCGCCCTGGAAAGGGTGGGCCTGGCCGACCGGGCCAAACACCTGCCCCGCCAGCTTTCAGGCGGCGAGCAGCAGCGGGTCTGCATCGCCCGGGCCCTGATCAACCACCCCAAAATCATCCTGGCCGACGAGCCCACCGGCAACCTGGACGAAGCCAACGAATCCCTGGTCATGGATATCCTGCACAACCTGCACCAGGCCGGCTCCACCATCGTGGTGGTCACCCACGCCCCGGAAGTGGCCGCCCATGCCGAACGGGTCATCGTCCTGGAGCACGGCCGGGTGGTCAGCGACAAATAAAGAATCAATAATGAGACAAAATCCATACGTTGTGAAAGGATTGAATCTCTTTGCGTACTCTTTAAATGCGCTCCAAATGACCTTTTTGACTGTGACTTCGAACAACCGCCAGAAAAATGCCCTGTAAAGAAAAAACAGTAAGCGCTGCTTATCGGCCGCCTTGATTTTTATTACTAAATGGGTATAAAATATATGAAGTCTTTGTATTGGGTCGGCTCATCTAAAAAAGATTTACGGGAGATGTCTGACGAGATAAAAGACGCCTTCGGCTTTGCCATCTTTCTGGCCCAACAGGGGCAAAAGCACGACAAAGCCAAGGCATTGAAAGGATTCGGTTCAGCCGGAGTGCTGGAGCTCGTGGAAAGCAACCAGGGCGGCACTTATCGCACGGTATACACGGTCAGATTTAAAGACGCGGTCTATGTGCTGCACTGTTTCCAGAAAAAATCAAAATCCGGCATCGCCACCCCGAAATCGGAAATTGATTTGATAAAAACCCGTCTAAAACAGGCGGAAGCTCACGCCAGAGAGGTCAGCCATGAGTGATATAGAAAAAAGCGCCGGCAATGTCTATGAAGATTTAGGCAGTGAGGATTCCAACGAGATGCTGATGAAGGCTCAACTGGCCGCAACCATCAAGGGACTGATCGAATCGAATGAGCTGACCCAAATTCAGGCCGCTGAAATCATCGGCTTGCCCCAACCCAAGCTCTCCAGGCTATTAAACGGCCATTTCCGGGGCGTCAGCGTCTCTAAAATGATGGAGGCGATTGTTGCCTTGGGGCGAGAGGTGCAGATCGTCATTGGTCCAGAAAAAATTAATTCCAACATTATCGGGACTCAACAGCGTATTGAAGTAATACATAGCTGACTCCAGACGTGTCCAAAATAAAATAAGAGCTTAAAAAAGAACCCTCCGGTATTGGTAATAGGTAGAGTCGAGACACGGCCGGTGACCTTGGCTCCGTTTCCGTGTCCCGCTCATCTAACCGGACGTGCGGATCTCCCGCATCGCGCTGGACAGCATTAGAGCCATAAGCATCAATCTGAAAATATATATTTCCGCCTTCAGAAAATATGGAGAACGTTGCAGTTGTAGGCGGATGCACTGAATGCCGACTTTTATTAAGTCTTGTGAAGTTATCTTTATTTAAAAGAGCCATCTTATCTCCTTCTGTTTTAAAATCCACCCCTTAAAAATCAGTGCGATCATGATGACATATTATTCCTCCAAATGAATAACCAGCCGCTCGCCTAACGCGCGGGCGGCTTTATCCATTGCCTGGATAACAACATCCAGTGCGTGCGAGCGGGCAAGAGAGCTGCCGAGATGATGGCGGGGAAAGCATCGCCCTGGGTCCGCTTCCTCCTCGGCCTAACCGGACATTTCTATTTTGCATTGACACCCTCCGCGGGAGAACTTGCGATTTGCGCGGAAAAATAGTATAGTGGCTTTTGCTTCGCCTTTTGGAACGGCTCCATAGGGATGCGGTTGTTTTTTATATCGCCGCAATCAGCGATTTGAGGGCCCATAGCTCAATGGTTAGAGCCCCCGGCTCATAACCGGTCGGTTCCAGGTTCGAGTCCTGGTGGGCCCACCACTTTTAAGGGCGGAAGTCGCCGTCGGCCAGCCATTTCGTCAAAAAGGCGGGCGCGGCTGATATTCCGCCCCGCCTCTTTCAATCTCGGCCCGGCGGCTGACGCGCTGACGTCCTGAATCGTAAATTTGCGCCATTAATAATATACTGTCATGAGGCGAATTTAAGAAAAAGCGGGGAGCTGATTTTATGCTGGTGCGCGATTTCGTCGCAATCATCCAGAAGCTGGCCCCGGCCGATCTGGCCCTGGACTGGGACAATTCCGGGTTGCAGCTCGGCTCGCTCAACGCCCCGGTCGCCAAAATCGGCCTGGCCCTGGACGCCGTCGGCCAAACCGTGACCGCCGCCCTTGAAGCCGGCTGCGACCTTCTTCTCACCCACCACCCGCTTTTTTTCAAACCCCTGAAAAATATCGACCTCGACGCGCCTGGCGGCGGCCTCATCAACCGGGCCCTCCGAGGGGGCCTGTCGATTTTCGCCGCCCACACCAATTGGGACGCGGCCAACCTGGGCGTGGCCCACGCTTTGGCCGACCTTCTGGAACTGACTGAGCGCCGCCCCCTGGAGCCGTCTCCTCGCGATTTCCTCAAATTGGCCGTCTTCGTCCCCAAAGGCTATGAGCCGCAAATACGCCGCGCCTTGTTTGACGCCGGCGCCGGCGCCATCGGCGGCTACGGCCGCTGTTATTTCCAGACCTCGGGCGAAGGCGGCTTTAAGGCGCCTCCGGAGGCCTTGCCCTTCCTCGGCCAGGCGGGCCGCGAAACCCGGGCCGGAGAAAGCCGCCTGGAGGTCATTGTGCCCCGCCGTTTGGCCGACCAGGCCGCGCTGGCGGTTTTAAAGCACCACCCATATGAAGAACCGGCCTTTGAATTTTACCCGGTCAAAGTCTACGGGCCGGGCCAGGGCCTGGGTCTGGTGGGCGCCTGGAAGCCGGCTCGCGACTTTCTCAGCCAGTGCCGTGAAAAACTGCCGGCCGGCGGGCTGAAATGGGCCGGCCCTGAACCCGGCCTGGTGGAAAGAGTCGCCCTTCTGCCCGGCTCAGGCGGCGGCTACGCGGGCCTGGCCCGCGGTCTCGGCGCCCAAGCCCTGATTACCGGCGACGTGAGCTACCATCAGGCCCTGGAGGCGGCGGAACTGGGCCTGACGGTGGCGGACCTGGGGCATTTCGAAACCGAATGGCCCGGCCTGGCCAGGCTGGAAAAACTCCTGACCGCGGAGTTGGCCCGCCTGGGCCAAAAAACGCCCTGCCTCCTTCTGCCTCAAACGCGCCCCTGGCATTACGGTTTCTAGATGAACGTCGCTCTTATCGATTTAAAAAACCTTCAGGCCGTCGACGACCAACGGCGCAGCCTGCATGACGCGATCGCCGAGGCTTCAGCCCGCCTCAAAACGGCTCAAGACCGGCTTAAAGCCGCTGAAGGGGCCTTAAAAACGCTGGCGCTCAATATCGAGGCCCTGAAAAAAGGCCATCTGGAGCTGGAAAACGAAATAAGCTCCCTGTCCGCCAAAAGAAAAACCGCCCGGCAACGACAGTCGCTGGTAAAAAACAATAATGAATATAAAGCCCTGTTAAAAGAAGACGAATATTTGTCCGGCCGCCTGAACGCCACGGAAGACGAATTGCTCGGCCTTTTAGACCACCTGGAAAAAGCTGAAAGAGAACATGGCGACGCCGAAATTGCCCTGGCGGAAAAAAATGCGGAATTCCGCCGTATCGCCGCGGAGGCGGAAAGACTCCAGCGCGACGGCGAAGAACGCCTGGCCGACCTGGAAGCCCAACGTCTGGCCCTGACCGCGGCCTTGCCGCCGTTTGAGCTCGGCCGCTATAACAGCCTGGTTCACGACCGCGGCGGCCAAGCCGTCGCCCCGGCCGCCGGCGGCATGTGCCTGGCCTGCCGCCTGGGGTTTCCGCCGCAGATCTATAACGACCTCCAACGCAACGAAAAAATCATCGTCTGCCCCAATTGCGGCCGCATCCTTTTCTGGCGCGAACATCCGGATTTCCAGAACCCCGCGCCAGAGTAACGCTCATTTTGACCTGGAGGCTTGTCGGAGCCGGCCCTGGCCAGGCAAAAAGCGTGATTTTCGCCTGGCGCGTGACTTTAACAGATGTTTTTTTCTAACAAAACAAAAACCGGCCTTTCCCCGCTCTTGCTTTCGGCGGGCGCGGCCTGGGCGCTCCTGGCCGCGCCAGCGGCCGCCGCCCTGGAAGAAGCCGGGCCGCAAAGGCCCGCGGAATGCCGCCGCGCGGAGGCCGTCGCCCCCTTCCTCGGCCTACCCTTTCGAGCCGACGGGGCCTTGAACGCCGACGGCCAGTGGGTCACCTTCACTCAACCTGAAAAAGCTCTCCGGACTCCGGGCTTCAACTGCAGCGGTTTCGCCGTGGCCGCCGCGGCCAGGCTCGCCGGCCGCAATTTTGACCTCACGGCCGTCAGCCGCGACCGCCGGGGCGACTCCGGCCCCGGCGCCGCCCTAGGCCAGGATTGGGATTTCGGCCTGGACCTTATCCTGAACCTGACCGAAAATCTGCCGCGCCGCTTTCTGCCGCCCATAGACGAGGCCCCTGCCCCGCCGCTGTTCGTCTACGCTCCACGTCTGGCCACAGGGCTGGGGATTGACCTGCATAGCCCCATTTTCGAAAAATATCTGCATGAACTTCAACCCGGGCGCTTCGCCTTCTTCGTCTTCTCCAAACCAGACCGCCGTTTCCCGGCCGGGGTCTCCTATTACCATGTCGGCCTTATAATCCCCGAATCGCCCGAGGCCATCTGGCTCTATCACAGCACCGCCGGCGCACGCACGCACCGTTTCAACCTGGCCGCCGCCGGCGACCTGGCCCGCCTGCGCCGCTACTTCCCCCCGACCAAAAGCGGTGAACGCCGGGTCCTGATGGTCGAAGTCGCCCCCGAAGACGGCTGCCTTTAAAACTATTATAAATTTTCGCCTGGAGCCTTATCGGGGCTGACCGTAGCCGGGCAAAAAATGTGATTTTTGCCCGGCGAGTGAGTTTATCGGCTTCTCTACCAGTCGCTTCGCTCCGTCGCCCCTCTCCGGGGGCGACCACTTTGTAAAAATATTCGCCTACACCCGAGAACTGCCGCCGGATAATCAAGCCAAAGCCGGCGCGGCCGGCGCGGGCCATTGTCAGGCCTCAATCAGGGAAACGTGAACCAGGCGGCCGTTTTTCTCCGGCGAAAGCAATAGTTTCAGGCCGTTGGTCAGTTCCACGAAATTGCCGGGGGCGACGGGCCGATTGTTGGTCAGGTCCTGAAGCCCGGCCAGGGTCTGGTTGATGAAAAGCCGCCGGTTCTTGTGGAAGACGAAATAGCCCACCGGTTTTTTATCCGCCTCGCTGAGCCGTTCATTGGGGAAAAGGCCGCGGCTCACATGCCAGGGATAAAGATACTGATTGTGATAGACCATGAGCCGGTGATCGTCCGGCCGAAAGTTCAGGCCGTCGCGGCTGGAATAAAAATCCAGCGCCGGCAATTGCCCCCGGAAGGGCGCGCCGCAATAGGGGCAGACGGGCCAGGCGGAATTGTCGAACACATACCAGCCCTTGACGCAGCCTGGGT
>JAISRV010000226.1 GCA_031273445.1 Candidatus Adiutrix sp.
TTCACGCCCAGTTCCAGAAGCTTGAAAGTGGCTTCGTAGTTGTTGTGCTGATTTTTGCGCACATAACCGGCGTCGCGCAGGGTGGTGATGAAGCGATGCGCGCTGGCGCGGTTTATCCCTAATATGACCGCCGCGTGCGTTATCGTCAGTTCGCCGTGTTCTATTATGGCCTCCAGTATCTTCAGGCCTTTTTCCAGCGAGCTTATATGGTAATATTTCTTTTCTTCCATATTATTTTCCGGCTGTTTCCGGCTTCATTTTCTTGATGCTTAATTCACTATCAGTACGCCTGTCGCTTATTCAGTACAATACAACGTCGATTCCTTCAAGTCAAGCGGTTTCGTCTTGCCCGCGTTTGTGATATAATAATAATTAGGCATATGTCCTGGCCAGCTTGAATTTAGACTTTCAATATATAATTAAGCATAATTAAACTTCTATTATAGTAAAATTAAGATCAATAACTTTATCTGGACGTTATTTTATTAAAAAAAAGCTATTAGTAGCAATTTTCGCTTGTATAATACAACAGAGTGTGGTATCTTCACTTAAAGGATCGATAACTTGGGGGTGAGAGCAAATGTCCGTCAATCATGCAGTAGAAGTTTATCGCTACCATCTTGAACCTGGCTCCATTTTCGCCTGCGGCGAACCGGCCATGGTCTCCACCGTATTGGGCACTTGCGTGGCTATATGTCTCCATGACCGACGCCTTAAAATCGGGGGCATGAATCATTTCCTTTACCCCAAAACTAAAGCTTTTGCCCGCCCTACGGTTCACGAGGCCACTGTGGCCATTCCCGCCCTCATTAAAATGATGCAAAGGCAAGGGAGCCGGCTGGAAGACATGGAAGCCCAGATTTTCGGCGGCGGCGAGATATCCGGCCTCGGGGGCGGAGACATTGGCTATAAAAATGTAAAAATGGCCAGAAAGCTTTTGAAAAAAAACGGCATCAGGGTCGTCTCCGAAGATGTCGGCGGCCTCAAGGGGCGTCGTTTGATTTTTCATACCGGGACAAATGAGGCCCTGATCATGAAAACCCACCGTATTCGCCGGGGCGATTATTACCCGTATCGTCAGCGTCTAGGCGCCTGATAAGGGCTGAGGGCTATTACAATTTCAAAAAACCCGCCTGAGGCGGGTTTTTTTTGCCTCTTTCAAATTTTGGCTTGTCGGCTTGTCGGGGCTGATTCCAGCCAAGCAAAAAAGGCGATTTTTGCTTGGCCCGTGAGTTTGTCGGCGTCTCCGCCAGTCGCTTCGCTCCGTCGGCCCTATCGGGCCGCCGGGGCGGCCCCCGGCCAGGCCGGGAGATTATTCGGAATATTTGGCCATATGCCGATAGTATTTGGCGCGTTTTATAAATTCGGCCCGGCTATGGCTGTGGCGCAGGAATTCGCGCCAGGCCGGCGGAGAGCTTTCTTCAAAGTTTTTCTCGGCCAGAGTTTTCAAAACAGCCGGCAGGGCTTCCTCGTCTTGCAGCACTACCTCCGCCGCCGCCGCCAATTGGACGCCCAGGGCCCGGCTGGCCAGGCGAAGCGTCAATTCCGACAGCCAATAGCTGAACCAGGCCGCCAGCCAGAACAGAGTCGCCAGGGCGGGGCTGACGGTCAGCGGATAACCCCATAGAGAGACGCCCATGACGCTGATCAGAATGGCCGCCAGCGGCACGGCCACAAACATTGCGCATAGGCGCGCCAGCATGAATTTCAGGGGGACTTTCACCAGCGCGCCCATGACGCCGGCCACGGTCAAAAAGGCCATCTCCCGGGGAGGAAAGGCGGCGAAGGCTTTTTCTTGTATGACCAGGCGCATATGGCGGCCTAGGCCTTCCAGTCTGGGCGCGTCCAGATCAGTCCCTGGCCTGGCGGAGACGACGATGTCGCTTAGACGCAGCCCGGTTTTAGGCGCCCATTTGTCGATCCGGGTCATTAGAGACGCGGGCAGTTCGCCTTCCTTCAGGGGGCGCTTCCGGTCAGACTGGAACATATTCGGGAAACAGGCGTCGAGCAGTATTATCAATAAGCCCACGCCGACGGCGCTGAGAGCCCAGACCAAAAGGGGCATTTTGACCAGCACGGCGAACAGGCCGGCGCTGACGAGCCAGATGACCAAGCCGCGTTTAAGGTCGGTCAGAACCAGTTCCTTAAGCCGTCGTGAACACGGGCGGGGGTCGCGCCCGAAGTCGGCCTGAAGCTGTGTTATGGCGAAAACAATGGGCAGGCGGATCAGACCGGCCGTCAGCAGCATCAGCCCTATGGCCGCCGTGCCCCCCGCCATAAAGCCCAGCCCCAAGTCAGTCGCGGCGGCGATTGATTCAGCGCCTATGCGCCAGCCGAGCCCGGCCGCCATAACGGCCAATATCAGCAGTTCCGCCATAAAAAGGCAGATGGAGAGATTCAGCTTTAAAAGATTGTAAACCTCTATTTTTTCCTTGTCGTCGGCGATTCGCGCAAACTTTTTGAACATGACCAAACCTTAAGATGATATACTAACCGGCGGTAATATAGCATATTAAGAGGGGACATGGCCAAACAAAAAAATATCCAGCAACAGGAAGGCCTCGTAAAACTGCTTATGTATATTCTAGGACAACGGCCTGATGAATTCGGGCTTTACCCTGACGCGGGCGGATTTGTCGCCGTGAAAAATCTGATGGCGGCGTTGCATGACGAAGACGGCTGGCGCGGCCTAAGGGAGGCCCAGGTCGCCATGCTGGCCAACCTCCCCGGCGGCGAATCGCTCTTTGAGATTGCGGAAGGCAAAATGCGGCTTCGTCCGGAAATGGCCTCGTCGCCGCCGCCGGCGCCGCCTATTGGGCCACTGCCCGGAACGCTGTATCTGCCGCTGAAACCTTCGGCCTGGCCGGTCATAAGCGAACGCGGCCTCTTTCCCAAAGCCGGGGAGGCCGCGGTTTTATTGTGGCGGGATCGGGAGCAGGCTTTGAAAATCGGCCGTCGCCAGTCGCCGCAGCCGGTTGTGGCGGCCATTAAGACCGGCCCGGCGCTTTCAGGCGGGACTTTGTTCAGGCCATACTCCGAGCTCCTGTGGCTGACCGGCCGGGTGGAGGCCCGTTTCCTCGCCGGGCCTCCGACGCCGCCGAAAGAAGAAACGCCGTCCCGTGGGGCCAAAGACGACAAGACGACCGCCTTGCCCGGCTCTTTTTATCTGGAGACGCCGTCGCCGGAGGTGCACCGGGGCAAGAAAAAAGGCAAACACGGCGACGCGCCGGACTGGAAAAACCAAATCCGCCGGGACCGCAGACGTCACGGCGAATAATTTTGCCCCGCCGGATAAGCATAGCGCCATGCGCGGCTGGTTCCAAATAGTCAGCAGCGGCCCAGCTTATAGCCTATGCCGTGTTGCGTCTGAATAATGTCGCGGCCGCCGTGAAGGCTGAATTTTTTGCGGATGTGGAGAATATGGCTGTCGATGGTGCGGTCGCTGACCACTGTGCCCTGGTAGACCCGGGTCAGCAGTTCGTCGCGGGTGAAGACTTTTGAAGGACGCAGCAGCAGCGTTTTCAGAAGCTGGAACTCGGTGGCGGTGAGGTCTATGGCCCGGCCGTCCCAAAAGGCCGTGAATGATTCTGTGTCCAGACGCAGAAGACCTTTGGTCAGCGCCTTGGCCTCTTCCCCTTGAGCCTCCGGAGAGGCGGCTTTGTCTCCGGGGCCGCGGCGTCGCAGTATGGCCTGAACCCTGGCCGCCAGCTCGCGCGGGCTGAAGGGTTTGGTTACGTAATCGTCGCCGCCGATGGTCAGGCCCATGACGCGATCCACCTCTTCGTCGCGGGCGGAGAGAAACAGGATCGGCGCCTGGCTGAAACGTCTGGCGGCCTGGCAGACCGACAGGCCGTCGCGGCCGGGCAGGTTGATGTC